>NZ_JBQQOC010000001.1:0-258707 GCF_052264515.1 Candidatus Corynebacterium faecigallinarum | reverse complement strand
TGGACAGTGCCGGCGTCCCGCAAGGACACCGGCGAGGACGTCGACTTGGAGATGGCGTCCTAACACCCTCGGGCGTGTATAATCGGGGAGACTCATATGAGTTCCCGGTCAAAAACACCACTGTCGCAAAGGACACCATGGAAATCATCGGCTCGATCATCGACCCCATCGCCGGCTCCGTGCAGGGCGGCTGGCGCGCCTTCCTCGACCTCATCGAGGACACCCCGGTCCGCGAGATCTTCGGCCAGTTCGGCCGCCTCGTCGACAACATCGAGGGCTCGCTCGGCATCACCCCCGATGAAGAGGTCTCCAACTCTGTCGAGGGTAGCCTGGGCTCCAGCTAGGTTCCTGTCTTTCAATCCCCCGTGGCACGACGCTGTGTCCGGGGGATCAAGACTGATTGAGCAATGATAAACAAGAACTCACGTGCGCGCGGCTACCGCCGCTGCGCGCTGGCTGCTTTGTCTGGACTGGCCCTCGCCCTCGCTGCGTGCGGTAGCGACGGCAATGACGAGACGGTCACCAGCGAGACCTCGGTGACGACCTCACAGGTTTCGACGTCGGCTGCGCCGACAACCTCTGC
The DNA here is from genome assembly GCF_052264515.1 of Candidatus Corynebacterium faecigallinarum. NCBI lineage: Bacteria > Bacillati > Actinomycetota > Actinomycetes > Mycobacteriales > Corynebacteriaceae > Corynebacterium > Candidatus Corynebacterium faecigallinarum. The sequence goes on along the minus strand of NZ_JBQQOC010000001.1, from coordinate 258,124 downwards.
GACTTCGACGCCTGATGCTGCCCCGGAGCCATCGGCTCCCGCTGCACTGGAACCAGAGGTCGAGGAACCGGTCGTGGCTCCGGAAAGAAATTCGATCTGGGCACCACCGGGAGAGGGCTATAACTGCCCCAGCACGGATGCCTACGTGTGGGACCCGGCTGACTGCAACCCGTCCAATGGGATCATGAGCCCTGAGGATATGTGGTGGCTAAACGGTGAGCCTGATCCAGCGACAATTCCTATGACAGATGGCGGGACCTGCCCGGCAGCTATCTGCGGCTACGGACATGACGAAAACGGAAACCCCAATCCCACGTCCGGAGAACTCCAGGCACAGGACGGCTGTGAGAAGGAGTATATCACTGACCCGGAGCTGTGCGCGGCTGTGGCCGAGCGCTTCGCTGAATAGTCGGCGCTAGCTCTGCGCCCATAAGCAGGACGGCAACGTAACCTCAGGGGTATGCACCTCTCCGGCACCGACACAGCACTGATCGCCGCCATCCGTTCTGGTGGGCAGAGCGGTGCTGACCGTGGGGCACTGGATGCCGCACGCTCCCAGGGGGTGGGCATCGAAGGATGGTGCCCGGCCGGCGGATGGGCGGAGGATCACCCGGAACCGCCAGGGCTCCTCAGCGAATACCCCGAGCTGATGGAGACGCCCTCCGTGGATCCCGCCCAGCGGACCGAGTGGAATGTGCGCGACAGCGACGCCACGCTGATCCTCGCCCCGCTCTCCACCAACGGCGTCGCTGCCTCACCCGGGACCAGGCTCACGCTGGAGCTCGCCGAGAAGTATCAGAAACCCTCCCTGTTGATCGGGGAGGGCAGCACGGACGAGATCGCCACGGTCCTGGACTGGCTGGCTGGGCAGGGGAATGGCCTCATTCTCAACGTCGCCGGCCCGCGGGAGAGCGAGAGCCCCCCCCCGGGGTTTACCGGCTCGCCTTCGATGTCATCACAGCACTGCTGGTGCGCAGTCGATGAGAACCTGACGTGCTCGCGCTCGCGGGATCAGGGCTGCCCGCCGTGCGGGACATCGGCGCGCACGAACCGGATTGTCGCCTCGGCATTCGCCGTCCGGGCGTCCTCGTCGAAGTCTGGGGCACACGACAGGAACAGGTCCCGGCCGTCCGGCCCACCGAGCAGACAGGCGAACACCGGGGCGCCGGCATCGAGACGCTCGAGGATCTCGCCGCCCACCGCCACGTGCAGGACCGGGCCACCGCAGGCATCGGCGACCCAGAGATTGCCGTCGGCGTCCAGGCCGCAGCCGTCGGGCTTCGGGACACCGTTGGACATGACGTCCTCGAGAAGCAGTGACTCCGGGAACTCCCCGAAGGTGGCCCAGTCACGGCGCGGCCCGAGCGGGCCGTCCTCGTGGATGTCGAAGGCACTCACCCGGCCGGAGAAGGTCTCGTTGACGAGCAGGGTCTTGTTGTCCGGGGTGATCACGCTGCCGTTGGGGAAGTACAGGCCCTCGGCGACGACGCGGGAGGAACCGTCCGGCTCGACGAGGATCAGACCGGTCGGCACCACAACGTCTTCGCCGAAGAGATCGAAGCCGAAGTTGCCGACGTAGGCGCGGCCCTTGTCGTCCACCACCATGTCGTTGACATGTCCGGCGGCCAGCTCGCTGAGGTCGGCGTGCTCGACGACCGTACCGTCGTGCTCACGACGCAGGATCCGCCTGTCCTTCATCGAGACGACCAGCAGTCGGCCGTCGGGCAGCCAGCCCAGGCCCGAAGGCTGCTGCGGGACCTCCAGCTCGGTGCCAAGGTCGGAGCCGTCGGCGGCCATGGAGTGCACCGTGTGGCTGTAGAAGTCGACGAAGTACCAGCGGTCATCGTGCCAGCGCGGGCACTCGGTGAAGTGCCGGCCGGTGAGGACGGTGCGGACCTCGCGGGTTGGCCGGTCGGCAGGAGAGGCGGAGTCGTGCGGGGTGGTTTCGCTCATGAAACCGAGGTTAGCAGGACTGCTACCCGGCGGGGCGTCGCTGTGGATGTCGGGCAGGCGTGACGCCGGGGGAGCGCGAAGCGTCCCGAAGTCCTACTTCGCCGGCTTCACCGCGTCCGCCGCCGCCCAGCGCAGCCCGCGGTTCAGCAGACGCATCACCGCGCGGTACGCCCACGGCATGTTCACCTGCGCCCAGCGTCCCAACTTGATGTCGAAACTGGAGAAGATCAGGTAGCGGCCCTTGCGCACACCCGAGACGATGCTGTGCGCCGCCTCGGCAGGACTGTCCGCATGACCCTGGAAGAGCTTCTTCGCCTTCGCCACCCGATCATTGGTCTGGTCCACCCCGTCGATGTCGATCGTGCCGACCAGGGGAGTGTCCACCGCACCCGGCGCGGCGACGTGCACGCTCACCCCGTGCGGGGCCAGGTCGAAGCGCAGCACCTCGCACATACCCATCACCCCGCCCTTCGACGCCGAGTACGCCGCATGCCACGGCAGTCCGATGATCCCCGCCGCCGAGGACACCATGCACAGCCGACGCATCTTCGGCTTACGTCCGAACAACCCCTCGCCGCGCTCCGCGATCGGCCCCGCAGCAGTCAGTGCCGGGGTGAACGCCTCGACAATGTGCACCGAGCCCATCAGGTTCACCTCGATGACCTTCACCCACTTGTCGTGCGGCATCGTCCGCGGATCACCCCAGATGGCGATGCCGGCGACGTGGTACACCTCGTCCGGCGTGCCGTGCTCCACGAGCAGCCGGTCGGCCCAGGCCTTCACCTCGCCGACCTCGGTGACGTCCAGTACCTGGGAGTCCAGCAGACTGCCTGGACGCATCGCGTCGAGATCATTGCAGGTCTGCGTCAGGCCCACCTCGTCGCGGTCGGTGATCAGCACCTCGTGGCCCTCATGGGCCAGCAGCAGTGCGACCTCCCGTCCGATCCCCGAGGCCGCTCCCGTCACCACGCACCGCATTGCATCCAGCTCCTTTTGTGTTGGAAACCCTGTCCGGGTTCCAACCTATCGGAATTCCAGGCCCAGCATGGCGTTCTCCACAACCTCGCCCAGCGCCGGGTGCGGCCAGTACTGCTTGGTGGCGAAATCCACCAGGTCAAGGTCGAATTCGAGGGCGGTGACCAGGATCTGTATCAGGGTGGCGGCCTGTGGGCCCATGATGTGCGCGCCCAGCAGACGCCGGGAGTCGGCGTCGGCGATGAGCTTGCAGAACCCGGTGGTGTCCTCCATCGCCCAGCCGTAGGCGACGTCCGAATACTCCTGCACCTTCACGGTCAGCGTCCTACCGTTGGCCTCCGCCCACTCGCGCGCCTGCTCCTCGGTCATGCCGACGGTCCCGATCTGCGGGTGGCTGAACACCCCGCCCGGCACATTGTCGTGCTTGAACGGCATCAGGTTCGCGTCCCCGGCGGACTTCGCGGCGGCGACGTTGTGGAACACCGCGCGCGCCTCCTGGTTCGCCACGTGCTTGAGCTGGAAGGTGTTGGACGCATCGCCCAACGCCCACACGCCCGGGGCGGTGGTGCGTCCGAACTCATCGGTGATGATGCGGCCGTCCTCGGCGAGCTCCACCCCGCCGTCCTCGGCGTTGAGCAGATCGCCGTTCGGGACGCGGCCCTGTGCCAGCAGCAGCTCGTCACAGTCGATCTCCCGACCGTCATCCAGGGTGATGGTGGTCAGCCCGCCCTCGGCGCGCGCCGCGGTGACCGTGTGGCCCAGCAGGTTCGTCCACTGGTTGTTGGAGAGATCGGTGAAGCGGGTCGACACCGTCTCATCGAAACGACGCAGCAGATGCTCCGAGCGGTTCACCACGAACACCTCCACGCCCAGGGCGGAGAAGATGTGCGCGAACTCGGTGGCGACGATTCCGCCACCCAGGATCACCAGGGTGCGGGGCAGCTCCTCCATCCGCATGATGTCGTCGTTGGTGCGGTAGGGCACGCCCGACTCGGCGATCACCGGCGGTACCCAGGTACGCGACCCGGTCGCCAGGATGATCTGGTCGCCGGTGATGGTGGTGGCCACCCCGGTCTTGCCGTCGCCGATCTGCAGGGTGCGCTCGCCGGTGAATCGGGCGATGTCGCTGTAGAGGGTGATGTTCGGGGTCTCGTCGCCGCGGCGGTACTCCTCGCCACCCTTCGAGATCGGGTCGATGCGCTTGCCGAAGACCCGCTCCTGCAACGCCTTCCAGTCCACTCGCCAGCCGGCGACGGGGATCTGCGCGGCGGCCGCCCCACCGATGGGGTAGATGCCGTAGGTGCCGACGTTCCGGAGCTCGCGGACGACATCGGCGGTGTAGACGTACATCTTCGTCGGGATGCAGCCGACGTTGATGCAGGTGCCGCCGAAGATGCCCTTCTCGACGATGGCGATCTTGCGGTCGTTGAGTTCCTCGGGGATGGAGTTGCCGGAGCCGGTGCCGATGACGATCAGGTCGTAGTGCTCGGCGGTGCTGGACTGGTTCGTATCGCTGCTCATGGTCCCGATGGTACGTAGGGCACCGGCCCGCTTGCTGCCTACGCGGTGGTGAGCACCCCTGCCCGGTGTCGGAAGCCGGTCTCGATGTCGGGATCCGGCCCCGATGCCGCCTGTTCCGTGGTGGGCGCCCACTGTCGAGAGGCGGCTCCGGCCCCGATGTAAGAATCGTGGGATCAATCGTTGGTTTTTCTGCCGGATCACGACGATTCATCCCACGAATCTGACAAGTTTTTCAAAATGAACAACTGAAGGGTCGATGGTGTGGTGTGATGACTGCAGCACTGCGAGGGGGTCGTGGTGCAGGGAGGGGACCTAAGTCTTGACACGACAAAGTGCGAAGCGCCAGACCGGCGCACGCCAGACCGTTGCCCGGCAGAGCGCACCGGCGAACCCGGCGTGGAAGCTGCCGCCGGACATCGCCCGAGCCCTGTCCGAAGGCCGGTACACGCCTGGCAGAGGACCCTGGTACATCCCGCGTATCCTGCCGACGCATCTTCCGGAGCGGCGGGAATGGCTCGAATCCTCCGGGGTGAGCCGGTGGGCCATCGACCGGGGATACGACACCCTTGCCAGTGGGGTGGTGCTCAAGCGCGTTGGAGACGGAGGTACCGGGAGCGACGGAAGTGCCGGACGTGCTGGTAGCCGTGAAGGTACCGGACATGGCGGAGGTACCGACAGTAGCGGTGGCCGTGGAGGGCGCACGGGTCCGAGGTCGGAGATCGACACCGGGGCGTACTGCCACTGCATCATCACCCGTGCCCGGGCCCAGCTGATCAAGCACCACGAGACCTGTGTCCTCGGCGGGTGGGGAGCTGCCGCATTCCACGGGCTGAAGTACTGGGCGGACTCCGCGCCGGTGCTCCTGCTGAGCTACCAGGTGGCCAAGCGCGATTCGGACGACAGCAAGGTGGCGGCGAAACATCCGCTGCGGGCGGCGGTGCGCGAGTTCCCGAAGCATTTCGACATCGAACGGGACACTGTCTGCCCCGATCCCGAGTTTCCGCATCACCGCGTGGTCAGCGCGCCATTCGCCCTGGTGCAGTGCCTGCGGTCGGTCCTGTCGGGCAAGCACACCTGGTATGTGTCTGACATCCCGGGCCTGACCCGGCAGGAGGTACGGGCCATCCAGCTGGTCGACGCCTTCATCATGTGCTCCACCGTGACACGGGCGGAGATTCTCCGCGCGGCTCGAGGAATGGTGAGACACCGTACCCTGAACCGACTCCTGCGTTTCGCGTCCGTCGGAGCAGAGTCACCCAGGGAGACCGAACTGCGGCTGTTCATCCGCGACCTACTGCCGAAGGGACACCAGTGGCAGACCCAGGTCGAGGTCGAGCTTGCCCCGGGCGAGTCGACCGGGCAGGTCCGCCGGACGTTCTTCGACATCGCCTGTCCCACGCTGAAGATCGGCCTGTACTACGACGGTGCCCACCACATGAACGCGGATCAGGCCGAGAAGGATTTCGAGCAGATCCAGGACCTGCACGACGGGCGGTGGACGGTCATCCGGGTCGACAAGAAGCTGATGGCCAATCCGGAGAAGATGCTCCGGCAGATCCGGAACGCCATCACGCGTGCCGGGGCCATGTCAGAAACGTGGGATCAATCGGCGTGATCCGGCCGGAAAGCCATCGATCCATCCCACGAATCTGACACCCGCGGGGAGGGGAGAGGAGCTACGCCTGACCGAGCACCCCGGCCAGCCACTCGTCGGTGGCGGCCAGGGCGTCCGCCCGGACCTCCGGCCTCGACAGGAAGACGTCGTGCATCGCGCCGGGCACCACCCGCACCTCGCAGTCCGGGTCGACCTTGTGGGCGGCCTCCTGCATCTGCCGCACGCTCAGGATCGTGTCGGTGACGAACGCCCGCTCCACCGGAACCTCCTTACCGGAGGCATCGGTCTCGCTGCGTCCGGAACTGGATCCGTCGGAGCGCAACAGCAACGTCGGCACCCCGGTGGACCACCTGCCGGAGTGGAGCTTCTCGATCTCCCGGTTCACCCCCACCAGCCAGCTGACCTGCTTCGGGCGCGGCAGCAACGGCTTGTAGTAGCGGTCGTAGTCCCACTCGCCGTTCTCCGAGACGTGCAGGGTGCGCCCGTAGGTCGGGTTGATGCCGCCGGGCACGTGCCAGGCCGGCGTCACTTTCGCCACATGCGGGAAGACGTTCCGGATGATGAAGTTCGTCGGCTTGTCGAACTGCAGACCCAACCACGGACTGTTCAGCACCGCCGCGCGCACCGCGCCGTGCAGGGCGGCCCGGGCGGTGTCACCGCGCCGGGAGGCGTCGTGCAGCCGGGAGAGGAACATCGTGACGTCCAACCCGCCGGTGGAGTGGCCGACAGGGATGACACCGTCGTGGCCGGCACCGAGCAGGGAGACGGCGATGGAGAGGTCCTCATCGTAGATGCTCTGCGAGGTGACGTGGTGCCAGGTCTGGCCGTCGCGGTGGCTGCGTCCGCACTTGCGCAGGTCGATGGCGTAGACGGCGAAGCCGCGGGCGTGGAAGTGCTCGGCGACGTGGGTCTGGAAGAAGAAGTCGGTCATGCCGTGCACGAAGAGCAGGGCCGGACGCTGCGACCACTCAGCGTCGTCCGCTGCATCGGCGGCTGCATCGGCGGCTGCGCCCGCCTCGGCGTCCCCGGCCGTGTCCTCCCCCCGCGTGGGGTCATCGGACGCACCGGGACGGTAGCGCACCAGGGTGGTGACCACCGGGCCGCGCTCGCCGTCGGGATCTGAACCGATCTCGATGGTGTGGCGGGTGTAACCTTCCCCGAGGAGATCCGGCTCAAAGTCCAGCTCATGGACACTGGTTCCCAGGGGTTGGGAAAGGACGGTGGCGAGGGTCTGGTGGCTCATCGCCCGGGGGCGGCGGGAAGTCGGAGTGCTCACGATGGTCATCCTAGCGTCCCACCAACGCCCTCCACCGGGGGTTGGTTGTTTGTGGAGAGACCCCCGACAAGTAGGATTGGCTCCATTGTGGATGCCGACCAATGGTCGCCGGAGTCCCGACGGGAGTCCTTCAGACAACGTGCTCGGCGCAACAGCAGCGATTCAAAGGAATGAGCTTAACGTGTCACCTTCCCAGAATGATCACGTCGACGTCGCCCTCATCGGCGCCGGTGTCATCTCCACCACCCTGTCCGTGATGTTGCGCCAGCTGCAGCCGGATTGGACCCAGGTCATCATCGAGCGCCTCGACACCCCCGGTGCAGAGTCCTCCTCGCCGTGGAACAACGCCGGCACCGGCCACTCTGCCCTGTGCGAGCTGAACTACACCCCCGAGGTCAAGGGCAAGATCGACATTGCCAAGGCCGTCGGCATCAACGAGAAGTTCCAGGTCTCCCGCCAGTTCTGGACCCACCTGGTCAACGAGGGCGTGCTCGGTGAGCCCAGCGAGTGGATCAACCCCACCCCGCACATGTCCTTCGGCCACGGCACCCAGCAGGTCGACTACATCAAGGCCCGCTACGAGGCCCTGAAGGACCACCCGCTGTTCCAGGACATGCACTACACCGACTCCTTCCGCGAGTTCAGCGACAAGCTGCCGCTGATGGGCGAGGGGCGTGACCCCTACGAGCCGGTCGCCATCTCCTGGATCAACGAGGGCACCGACATCAACTACGGTGCGCTGACCCGCCAGTACCTGGACGCGGTCACCTCCGAGGGCGTCGAGGTCCGCTACGGCAACCAGGTCACCGACATCAAGCGCGAGGGCACCGGCTGGAAGGTCACCACCAAGAACCTCCACAACGGCGACATCTCCACCGTCACCGCGAAGTTCGTCTTCGTCGGCGCCGGTGGAATGGCCCTGCCGCTGCTGCAGAAGGCCGGCATCCCGGAGATCAAGGGCTACGCCGGTTTCCCGGTCTCCGGCGAGTGGCTGCGCTGCACCAACGAGGAGCTCATCGAGCAGCACTCCGCCAAGGTCTACGGCAAGGCCGCCGTCGGCGCCCCGCCGATGTCCGTCCCGCACCTGGACACCCGCATCATCGACGGCAAGAAGGGTCTGCTGTTCGGCCCGTACGCCGGCTGGACCCCGAAGTTCCTGAAGCAGGGCTCCTGGCTGGACCTGTTCAAGTCGATGCGTCCGGGCAACATCCCGTCCTACCTGGGTGTCGCCGTGCAGGAGCTGGGCCTGACCAAGTACCTGGTCGAGGAGGTCCTCAAGGACCAGGCTGCCCGCGTCGAGTCGCTGCGTGAGTACATCCCGAACGCCAAGGCCGAGGACTGGGAGCTGGTCACCGCCGGTCAGCGCGTCCAGGTCATCAAGCCGATCGGTGCCCCGAAGTTCGGTTCGCTGGAGTTCGGTACCACCATGGTCAACTCCAACGACGGCTCCATCGCCGGCCTGATGGGTGCGTCCCCGGGCGCCTCCATCGCCCCGCAGGCGATGATCGAGGTGCTGGAGCGTTGCTTCGGTGACCGGATGCACGACTGGGCTCCGAAGATCAAGGAGATGATCCCCTCCTACGGCCAGAAGCTGTGGAAGGACGAGTCCCTGTTCAACAAGCTGTGGGACGAGAGCCAGACCGCCCTGAAGCTGGCCTAGTCGCTCGAGCCTAGTCGCTCAATCCGCTAAGCCACTCAAGCCTCTGAGCCTCTGGGCTGCTGAGCCCTTGAGTCTCTGGGCCGCAAAGGCCCTGGCGGGACCGCCCCGGTTGTCCCGCCTGCCGGACGCCTCCGCCCGGCCGCTGCACTGTTCTTCCCCTCACTGGGGAGGTGGTGCCGCGGCCGGGTGTCGTCGTTTCCTGGGCACGGTTGTGTCGGTGCCTGGGTGGGGCAGTCTCTGCAGTTCGGTGCGCAGGCACGCGCTAGACTTGGTCACCATGAGTCTTGTGCTGACCGGTGTTCCGGTGTTGGTGGTCGATGGCCCGGAGGCCGACGTGACGGCTGAGCTGCTGCGCGACCAGGGCGCGATCCCAGTGGCGTGGGGCGACATCGCCACACGCATCGGCATGGTGCGCGTCCCCGCCGGCAGTGCGGACCAGGTTGCGGAGGACGCCATCGCCTGGGCGCACCGCAACGGCATCCCCGTCGACGACCGGCGGGGGAGGGCGTCCCGCGCTGCTGATGCTGAGCAGCCTGCAACCGGCAGCGTCACCCTGGTCGGTGGTGGCCCCGGTGACGCCGACCTGGTGACTGTCGCCGGTGTGCGCGCCATTGAGGCAGCGGATGTCATTCTTGCCGATCACCTGGGTGCGATCACACTGGCCGAGGAGGCTGCCGAGCGCGGCGCGGAGGTCATCGACGTCGCCAAGATCCCGTACTCCCGCCAGGTCTCCCAGGAGCGGATCAACGAGATCATGCTCGAGAAGGCCAGGGCCGGGCTCAACGTGGTGCGGCTTAAGGGCGGCGACCCGTTCATCTTCGGACGCGGCCACGAGGAGGTCACCGCCTGCGCCGAGGCCGGTATCCCCGTCAAGGTGCTCCCCGGGGTGACCTCGGTGACTGCGGCCCCGGCCGCCGCCGGGGTGTCGCTGACCCACCGCGGGGTCAACCATGATGTCACCGTGGTCTCCGGCCATCTCCCGCCCGGCCACGAGAAGTCCCTGGTGAACTGGGATGCTGCCGCGCAGATGGCCGGCACCCTGGTGCTGATCATGGCGATGCGCAACGCTGGTGCGATCGCCGACGAGTTGGTGGCCAAGGGGCAGGACACCGAGACCCCGGCCGTGGTAATCGAGAACGCCTCCACCGACAAGCAGCGCGTCACCGGGGCGACCCTGGCCACGCTGGGGGAGACGATCGAGCGCGAGGGCCTGGGGTCCCCGGCGATTATCGTGATCGGCGAGGCCGCGGCGCTTCGCTAGCACCAACGGCTGGACCGACCGGGTATGCCCGTCCGAGAAACCGAGAAACTAGCGGCGTCGGCGCTGCGAGTCGGGTAGGTGGCCCAGGACGGTAAGGCTCCGGTTGTGGAAGCGGTCGTCCTCGGTGAGGAGCGAGATGCTTCCGGATCTGACCCGGAAGGCGGCGTAAGCGCATGCGGACAGGGGAATTCGCATCCAGGATGCGATGACCGGCGTCGCTGTCCCTCCGTGGGTGACGATCACGAGGTCATCCACGCCGCCCGGCGTGGCCTGGCCCGCGGCGTCGTCGGTGTCGTCAGCCGTGCCGTTCACCAGTCGCTCCATCGAGGCATAGACCCTGGTGAACCACTCCAGCTTCGTCTCCGCTCCCTCGATCCCCTCGTCGTGGTCCATGCGCTCGCCGACAGCCGGGGGAGTGATGAACCGTTCGTCGAGCCAGGACTGCAGGCGCCTCTCCGCCGCACCATAGGACTTCTCCCGTAGCCCAGCGTCCAGCTCGACCGGGACGCCCAGAGCCTCGGCGATCATCTCCGCCGTCTGCCGGGTGCGTAGGAGGTCGGAGGAGACGATGCGGAGCCCGGCCTCGGCGATAGTCCCGGAGGTGCCCCCGGTACCGCCGCTGCCATCGGCACCGCCCCTGTCGCTGGGACTGCTCCCAGCATCGGCGCTATCGGCAGATCCCAGGCCGAAGTCCGACCGCAGCGTCTCAGCGATCCGCCCGGCATCCCGCAGGCCCCGCTCGGTCAGCGCAAAGTCGAACCAGCCGCCCACCAGTCCGTCGACGTGGTGGGTGGCTTCCGGGTGCGTGACCACGAACAAACGCTTCATCACACCACCAGGGTCAGTGTGTCCTTCGGCGGGGTTGTCTTTCCGTTGGCCGTCACCGTCGGCTCGTTGATCTCCATGGTCAGCCCGGCATCGCGGGCGATCGCGGCGATGTCCGCGGCACCCCGGGCAGCATCGGCAGCAGAACCCGCCGTCGCCAGCACACGGGCGAGGACCCCCTTGTAGTGCTTGTTGAAGTGGCTGACGACCTTGCGCGAACCATCCGGCTGCACCGACTCCACCCGCACCGTCACCGCCCCGATGCCGGTCGTCGCATTCCATGCGGGCAGCTTGCCCAGCCCCTGGTAACCGCCGGAACGCAGGTCCACGATCACCCCGTCGCCGCGTCCGTCGGCCGTCTCCGCCAGAGCATCGGTGATCAGGCGTCCCCACCGCTTCTTCATCGTGGGTGCTGCGGTAATCACAGCAACGCCACCAGCCGCACTGTCCGACCCGCCAGCCAGACGCTCCGGCAGCTTCGTCCCCGAGGAAAACCGGTAGTGCGGGATCGCATCAGTGGCCCGCAGCACACCGAACAACGCCGAGCCGACGCCCAACCGCGACCACGCGTCCGGGTCGGCGTCCTGCAACGTCGCGGCGTCCAACGCATCGTAGAGCACACCGGTGTAGCGGAAGAGCGCCGGCATCGTCGGAGCGTCCTGCAGATGGGTGTTCGCCTCCGCCTCGGAACGCAGCTTCTCCGAGATCCCCAGAATCCCCAGTGCCGCATCGACGTCCAGCGCCTCCAGATCGGCGATGACCTGCTCGCGAACGGGGGTGAGCGAGGGGAATGACAAGGCATCCAAAGCCAACGTCGGGCCATCGCCGCCGGGGGCCTTGGTCTCGGACGGGGGGAGAAGAATAAACATAGCTACACCCTAGTGATACGTGTGCATGGAATGAACTAGAGTACCGGTCATGATCACCCGGATGTCCTCTATCTTCCTCCGCACGCTGCGCGATGACCCCGCCGACGCGGAGGTCCCGAGCCATAAGCTCCTCGTCCGGGCCGGTTACATCCGCCGTGCCGCCCCCGGCGTGTACTCCTGGCTGCCGCTGGGGCTGCGCGCCCTGAAGAACGTGGAGAAGGTCGTCCGGGAAGAAATGGACGCCATCGGTGGCCAGGAGATCCGCCTGCCCGCCCTGCTGCCGCGTGAGGCCTACGACGCCTCGGGACGCTGGGAGGAATTCGGCTCCTCCCTCTTCCGCCTCAAGGACCGCAAGGGCCAGGACTACCTGCTCGGCCCCACCCACGAAGAGCTGTTCACCACCATGGTGAAGTCGGAGTACTCCTCCTACAAGGACTTCCCGGTCACCCTGTACCAAATCCAGACGAAGTACCGCGACGAGGAGCGCCCGCGTGCCGGCATCCTGCGCGGCCGCGAGTTCATCATGAAGGACTCCTACTCCTTCACCATGGACGACGAGGGTCTCGAGGAGGCCTACCAGGCGCACCGCAAGGCCTACCAGGCCGTCTTCGACCGGCTCGGTGTGGAGTACGCCATCTGTGCCGCGACCTCCGGTGCCATGGGCGGCTCGGCCTCCGAGGAGTTCCTCGCCGTCTCGCCCAACGGTGAGGACACCTTCGTGCGCGCCACCGACGGTGACTACGCCGCCAACGTCGAGGCCGTGATCACCCCCGCGCCTGACGCGCGCCCCATCGACGGCCAGCCCGCCGCCGTGGTCCACGACACCCCGGAAGCCCCGACCATGGACACCCTGGTCACCTGGGCCCGCGACAAGGGCATCACCGTCGACGGACGCGAGGTCGAACTCACCGACACCCTCAAGTGCCTGGTCGTGAAGGTCACCCAGCCCGGTGGCAAGCCCGAGCTCACCGGCGTGCTGCTGCCCGGTGACCGCGAGGCCGACATGAAGCGACTGGAGGCCTCCCTGGAGCCGGCCGAGGTCGAGCTCGCCACCGAGGCTGACTTCGCGGGTAACCCGTTCCTGGTCAAGGGGTACGTCGGCCCGAAGTCACTGGCGGACAACGGTGTCACGGTGCTCGCCGACCCGCGCATCGTGCCGGGTACCTCGTGGATCACCGGTGCGGACGCCCCGCGCCAGCACGTGGTCAACATGGTCGCCGGACGCGACTTCACACCCGATGACTACATCGAGGTCGCCACCATCCGTGAAGGCGACCCGGCGCCGGACAACAAGGGCACGCTGACCCTGGAGCGCGGCATCGAGATCGGCCACATCTTCCAGCTGGGCCGCAAGTACACCGAGGCCTTCCACGTGCAGATCCTGGACGTCAACGGTAAGCGGTCCGTGCCGACGATGGGTTCCTACGGCCTGGGCGTCTCCCGCCTGATCGCCGTGCTCGCCGAGCAGATGCACGACGAGAAGGGCCTGCGCTGGCCGGTGGAGGTCGCCCCCTACGCCGTGCACGTGGTCATCGCCAACAAGGACGCCGCCGCCGGTGAGGCTGCCGAATCGCTGGCCAACGCCCTGTCGGACACCGGGCTTGAAGTCCTCTTCGACGACCGCCCGAAGGTCGGCCCCGGCGTGAAGTTCAAGGACGCCGAGCTGCTGGGCATGCCGTATGTGGTCATCGTCGGCCGTGGTTTCGCTGACGGCACCGTGGAGCTGCGCAACCGGCTGACCGGTGAGGTCACCGAGGTGGCCTACGACGACGCGGTCGCCACGATCCGCGAGCTCGCCGGGAAGTAGGCGCACGCTCCTCCTCGCGCTCCCACTCTGGCCTTGGTGTCAGAAAGGTGGGATCAATCGATGGTTTTCGGGCTGATTCCCATCGATTGATCCCACCTTGCCGACATGTCCGGGCGAGGGACTGGGCGGGAAGAGACACCTCAGGGAAGTCGGGGGACCTGTTAGTGTCACGGGCGACCATGAGACCGCTGACGCATCCGTCAAGGAGGTGAGACACTTGGCGCCCAAGAAGGCCGGTAAGGCTATCAAGGCGAGGCCCGGGGAGACCCGGCTCGTCGCGGGGAACCCGAAGATGGGCCCGGAGGAGCTGCAGGAGCACCTGAAGCTGAAATCCCGGGCACGCACGATCCCCGACAAGAAAAAGAAGAAAGACCGAAGGGCCTGCCGGAACTCCCGGCAGGCCCTTCGGGGTTTCCGGGTGCGTCATCCCTCACGGGCGCCAGAACGGCTGGTACCCGAAGGCCTCGGCTATGAGGAACCCCTCCATCACCGTGACCAGCGCACACAACAGAACCAGGAACACCAGGGTGTTTCGGGTGATCTTCGCCCCGAAGTGCAGGAGCTCCCGCAGCCGGGCCAGCAGCAGGCCACCGAAGATCGCAGGCAGCAAGAACGGGATGAACAGCTGGGAGACGGGGGAGGCGTCATTGGGTGCCGCGCGTCCGCGTGGTCCGGTGGACTGGACCGTCGCACCGTCCGGCGCGGCGATCACGGCGAGGACGGCGGCGACCAGGAGGACACCGGCGACCACCACGGCACTGACTGCGACCGTCCGGACACGCCGACGTAGCTCCGGGCCGACCTCGGCGGCGCGACCCAGGTCATCGGCGGGTGGGGTGGGGCGCCGGAAGAAGATCACGGGGGTCGTCCTCTCCGGCTCGGTCAAGAAACGGGTCGTTCATCGCGATGAACTTATGATGTCTCCATGGACGATACGACACCGGATGTGACGGTCGGCTACGACGACGGCTGGATCGCCGTCACCGGGGCGCTCGCGGTGTCGATGACCGAGCAGCTGGACCGTGTCCGCACCTCACCAGCGCAGCAGCAGTACGAGCAGGAGCCCGGACAACTGCAGGTCGGCCCAACAGGTGAGACGCCGGAGTTCCTCACCGCGCTCGACGGAAAGACCCGATTGCCGCTCAGCCCGCAGCTCAGGGAGTTCTACGGCTACGCCCGGTGGTCGTCCGGCAGCGTGACGCTGCTGGAGGTCCAGGATCCAGTGGACTTCCTTGACCTGCTCACTGATCCGCAGGTGGATCTACCCGGCGTGCTGCGTAGCGAGTTCACGTCGCCGGGAGTGTTGGTGGACGCCCGGGGCCAGGGTCTTGATCCGTCCCGGTGCGCGCTGCTCATGGTCGATTCGGTGACCTCGTCGCCGCACAGTCGCGCCTACCTTGTCTTCGATGCCCCGGAGCATTCCCGGGTGGGGACGCTCATCGCCGCGAACGGGAGGAGCGGGGGGAGCAGCGGGGACGATGCGAGCGGCGGGAGCGGCGATACCGCCGACACCGCGGAGCCCGAGGTCTGGGTGTTCGAGAACGAGCACCACCACTACGCCGACCTGCGGACCTGGCTGGCGTGGCGGGCCTGGGACGACGGCCCGCTGGATGGGCCGGCCGGGCCGGAGGAATTCGAGACGGCGGCCGATGCGCTGGCCGACGGTGAGTAGCGGACCTTGTGGGAGCGGTGAACTTTCAGGTCATCCCCAGTCGTAGGTGTAGAGCACCGTGTGGCTCTCCGGCTCAACGAACATCAGGACGGCGTCCGCCGCCCCGTCCCGCCACCGGTGGCAGGCCGTCGCCGCGACGAAGGTGAACTCACGCAGCTCCGACGACTCCGGCCCCGACGCAAGACGCAGAACCGGGCTCACCCGATCCGCCCGGTCGAACTCGAACCCGGCCGGCGGGTCGAAGGACGCCCAGTTGCCGTACCCCGGGCCGACCACCGATCCGGACGGTGGTGTTTCTCCGGCACCCAGCCCAGCTCCGGACCCGGATCGGCGCGCAGGGCTTCGCCGATGCCCCACCTGTCCTCGAACTCGCGGGCGGACCCCTTCAGCGAGGTCTCCACCCGCTCCAACAGCGCGCCGGCCCCGTCCGGGTCGATGGCGGGGAGCTCGGCGACCGGTGCGGTGTCCTCACCGGGACCACCGGGACCACCGGGGCCACCGGGGCCGCCGGGGCCGCCGGAGCCGTCGTCGAGCCGGCGGATCAGGACGTGGCCGATGGGTGCTCCGTCGGCGGCACCAAACGCCGGACGCCAGGACACGCTGTAGAGCGAGTCCGCGGTGACTGCACTGTTCATGGTCGCCGAGAATACTGGAGCAGCGTGCGAACGACGCGCCGCCGCTACTCGCCGCGGATGCTGACTGCGCTAGGGTCCTCGCCAAGCAGGTCCTCCAGCGCAGCCTCCGAGCGGGCGGCCAGCGCACACCACATCGCGGTGACCGCACGGTCCTCCGCAGCGACCGAATCAACCGCACGGCGCAGTTCCACGGTCACTCCGTGCACCGCGTCGAGCAGCCCCCGGGTTCCCGCCGTCCGGTCGGTGATGTCGACGTCGGTGGTGTAGCCGGACTCTGCCGTGACACCGGCGACCGGCTCGATCGCATCGCGAAGCGAGCGCATCCGGGTACCCACGACCACCACGGTTCCCCGGTTCTCGCCGGATGCCGGCAGTACCGCCCCGCTGAGGTACACCGCCTGGTGGATCAGTTCGGCGGCGTCCGACAGTGCCTCGGCGGTCTCCTCGCTGTCGCTGAAGCCCTCGTCGAGCAGTTCCTGGTCGATCGCCTCGCCGCCGGACTCCCGGGTACTGAACGTCGCCAGTGCGGCGTGCAGGCCGGTCAGCAGGACGGCCCGGTCACGGGCGTCGTCCTCCCCCGGGGCGCCGGGGTAGTCGGTGGCGGTGTACTCCTGGTCGTCGATCGTGACGTCCTCACCGCCGATCAGAGCCATCATCGCCGAGCGGATGTCGGCGATCGTCGGATCGTCCTCGACACCGACGTCGGTGTGGGTGGTGCAGGTCTCCGGGACCTCACCGTCCTCGGTGCCGCACAGTCGCAGGATCTCGTCCTCCACCAGGCCGGCCTGCTCCTCGAAGACCGGGGTCTGAGCGTCGCCCTCGACCACCAGGCGGGTGTTGACGTCGGTGAGCTGTCGCTGCAGGTCGTCGAGCATGGCGTCACGCTCGGGCGGCTCGGTGGAGCAGGCGGTGAGCGCGCCGGTGGTCAGGGTGGCCAGGGAGAGCAACAGGGCGGACGCGGTGCGGGTGCGGCTCATGGTCGACACCGACCGGCGGGGGAGGGATGACTCGTGCACGGAGTCCATAGTGCCATCCGGCACCGGTGCTAGTGTTCAGGGCATGGCTTTCCCAGATGAAAAGGCACTCGCCGATGTCGTCTCGCCACTGGCGTCCGCACTCGGCCTGGAGCTGGAGACCGTGACCGTGACCAAGGCGGGGGCGAAGTCGTCGGTGAGGGTCGCCGTCGACGCTGACGAGCGTCCTGACCTCGACAAACTGGAGGAGCTCAGCCAGGCGGTATCGGAGGAGTTCGATGCCCGCGAGACCTCCGGGACGCTGAACTTCGGCCCCGGCTACACCTTCGAGGTGACCACCCCCGGGGTGGACACCCCGCTGACCCAGCCCCGTCATTTCCGACGGAACATCGGCCGTCTGGTGACCTTCGCGGTCAGCGGCAACGGCGGGAGCAAGGACACTCTGCGTATCGCCGCGGTGGACGAGCAGCCCGCCGGGCCCGCCGGGTCCGCTGAGCCCACCGTGTGGATGATCCGCCCCGGTGAGAAGAAGAAGGACGCCCCGACCGTCGAGCCGCACGGATTGGCGTCGGTGGCTGGTGCTTTGGTAGAAGTTGAGTTCTCTGAGGCCCCGGCGGAGCAGCGCGCGCTGGTGGGCCTGAACCCCGAGCAGTACCACGACAAGACTCGCTGACCGCACGAACAACCGGCAGCGCAGAAGGACGACAAGTGAAAATTGACCTGAGTGCCCTCACCGCCCTGGAGCAGATGGAGGGAGTGCGTTCCAGCTCACTGCTGTACGCGATCTCCGATGCCCTGCTGGGTTCCTACCGGGAACAGACCAAGGTGGAGGGCCCGGCACGGGTGGTGATCGACCGCACCGACGGGACGGTCCAGGTACTGCGCAAGGAACTCGACGACGAGGGCCGGATCACCGGCGAGTTCGATGACACCCCCGAGGATTTCGGACGCACCGCCGCCCTCGCCGTCCGCGACGCCATCCGCGCCCAGATCAACATCGCCCGGGCCGAGAGCACCTTCGACAAGTACGTCGGGCTGGAGGGCACCGTGGTCTCCGGTATCGTCAACCGGGACGCCCGCGCCAACGAGCGCGGCATCACCGTGGTGCACCTGGGTACCGAGGCCGATGGGCAGGACGGTCTGATCCTCGCCGCCGAGCACATGCCCGGCGAGAAGCTCGAGCACGGCGACCGCGTGAAGTGCTACGTCACCGCCGTGAGCAAGGGGCAGCGTGGCCCGCAGATCCTGCTGTCCCGCACCCACCCGGAACTGGTCCGGGGTCTGTTCGCCCTGGAGGTCCCGGAGGTCGCCGACGAGTCCGTCGAGATCACCGGCATCGCCCGTGAGGCCGGACACCGCTCGAAGGTGGCGGTGCGCTCCACCGTCAAGGGACTCAACGCCAAGGGTGCCTGCATCGGTCCGCGTGGACAGCGTGTCTCGGCGATCATGGAGGCCCTCGGCGGTGAGAAGATCGACATCATCGACTACTCCGAGCAGCCGGACGTTTTCGTCGGCAACTCGCTGGCACCGTCGAAGGTCGTGCGGGTCGACGTCACCGACCATGACATGCAGATCGCCCGCGCGATCGTCCCGGACCACCAGCTGTCGCTGGCAATCGGCCGTGAGGGGCAGAACGCCCGTCTGGCCGCCCGACTGACCGGCTGGAAGATCGACATCCGTCCGGAGTCCGACCCGGGCACCGACGAGGAGTTCGTGGCCGAGCCCACCGATCTCCCGGACGACGTCGATCTCGACGCCGCGTCCGGCATCGACGACTCCCACTGATGACGCCCCCTGACGGCACCCTCTGGTGACCCTCCCGCCCCGCCCCACGGTGTGTGGTTGGCCCATGAGGGGTCTAAAGCGTTAGGATGTAACTCGGTCTGACGTAGAGGAGAAGGAGGTCTGGCATGTCCACACGCCCGTCCACACCCTCCGCGGCAGCAGGTCCGCAGCGGACCTGCATCGCCACCCGGAACGTCCTTCCTGATTCGCAGTTGTTGCGCTGTGTCGTGCAGCGTGACGGCCACGTCACGGTAGGGGAGTCCGGGAGCGGTGAGGGGTCGACACGTGTCGTCCCTGACCCCCGTCGTCGTCTCCCGGGCCGTGGTGCATGGATCACCGCGACCCGGAATGCGTACGAGACCGCCGTCCAGCGCAGGGCATTCGCCCGGGCGCTGAACGTGCCCGCCGAGACGGACACCTCCGATGTCCTGGAGTACATCACCGGCCATGGTGCCGGTGACACACCGGGAACGGGGCCGTTGAGGCGGACACCCACATTGACCACCAGCCCGGTGGCCGAGAAGGAAAAGGAAACCGATTACTGATGAGCGCACGATGAAGCAGCATCAGCGATGAGTGTCCAACTGACCTGGAGTCGCACGTAGCCGACCCGGCGAGCATGGTGGAGAGAAACCATGTGAACCGACCACCGGCCTGCGGCTCCGAAGAAATCTAAGGAGAGTAGTGCCCGGAAAGCTACGTGTCCATGAGCTGGCAAAGCAGCTCAACGTGACCAGCAAGGAACTTCTCGCCACGCTCAAGGAGCAGGGTGAGTTTGTGAAGTCGGCGTCCTCGACGGTGGAACCGCCGGTCGTCAAGAAGATGAAGAACCATTACGGGGTTGGCGCCGCCAAGTCCGAGCCGGCCGCCGGTGCGGCCGCACTGCCCGATCTGAGCTCCCAGCCGACCGCCCAGGCCTCCGCGCCTGCGGACGCCCCGGCTGCCGAGACCAAGGCCAAGCCGGGTGCGTCCAAGCCCAAGCCCGGCGCTGCGAAGCCCAAGCCGGCTGCTGCCCCGGCAGCGAAGGACGCCTCCGCCGCAGATGCCGCAGGCAGCGCCGACAGCGCATCTCCTGCCGGTGTTGCTGAGGCGGCCGGGTCCTCCGCCGCGAAGCCGGCTGCGGCCTCCAAGCCCGCACCGAAGGCCACCCCGGGCTCCCGCCCGACCCCCGGTGCCGCCGCTTCCCGTCCTACCCCGGGTGCGGCCAAGTCCGGGAAGCCGGGCCCGCGCCCGACCCCGGGTGCAGCCGCATCTGACGCGGACGCCACCTCCGGTGACCGTCCGTCCCCGAAGCCGGGTGCACGTCCCGGCCCGAAGCCGGGCGGCGCCAAGCCGAAGCCCGGTGGCCGCGCCCCGCGCGTGGCGAACAACCCGTTCTCCTCGGGCTCGGACCGTCCGGCCCCGCGTCCCCGCGGTGGTCAGGGCAAGTCCGACATGCCTCGCCCCGGTGGCTCCACCGGCCGTCCGGGACCGCGTCCCGGCGGCCAGCAGGGCGCACCGTCCCAGGGCGGCGGCTCCCCGAAGCCGGGCGGACAGGGTGGACGTCGTCCCAGCCCCGCCTCCATGCCGAGCCACCCCAGCCCCGGACAGATGCCGGCCAAGGCCAGCACCGGTGGCGGCGGCCGTGGCCGTGGCGGCCAGGGCGGCCCCGGTGGCGGCCAGGGCGGCGGCCCGCGTGGCGGTGGCGCCCGCGGCGGACGTCGCGGCGGTACCGCAGGTGCCTTCGGACGTCCCGGTGGCGCTCCGCGTCGTGGACGTAAGTCGAAGCGGCAGAAGCGTAACGAGTACGAGGCAATGCAGGCACCGTCGGTGGTCGGCGGCGTCAAGCTGCCGAACGGCAAGGGTGCCAGCATCCGCCTGCGTCGCGGCGCCTCCCTGTCCGACTTCGCCGAGAAGATCAACGCCGATCCGGCCGCACTGGTCCAGGCGATGTTCAACCTCGGCGATATGGTCACCGCGACCGCCTCGGTGGCCGACGACACCCTGAAGCTCCTCGGCCAGGAGATGGACTACAAGGTCGAGGTCGTCTCCCCGGAGGACGAGGACCGCGAGCTGCTGCAGTCCTTCGACCTGACCTTCGGTGAGGACGAGGGTGGCTCCGAGGACCTCGAGTACCGCCCGCCGGTGGTCACCGTGATGGGTCACGTCGACCACGGTAAGACCCGGCTGCTGGACACGATCCGCAAGACCAACGTCGGTGGCGGCGAGGCCGGCGGCATCACCCAGCACATCGGTGCCTACCAGGTGCCGGCGGAGGTCAACGACGAGGAGCGTCTGCTGACCCTGCTGGATACCCCGGGTCACGAGGCGTTCACCGCCATGCGTGCCCGTGGTGCCAAGGCCACCGACATCGCCATCCTGGTCGTGGCCGCCGACGACGGTGTCATGCCGCAGACGGTGGAGGCGATCAACCACGCCAAGGCCGCCGAGGTCCCGATCGTGGTCGCGGTGAACAAGATCGACAAGGAGGGCGCGTCCCCGGACAAGATCCGTGGCCAGCTCACCGAATACGGTCTGGTCCCCGAGGAGTACGGTGGCGAGACCATGTTCGTCGACATCTCCGCCAAGCAGGGCACCAACATCGAGTCGCTGCTCGAGGCTGTCGTGCTGACCGCGGATGCCTCGCTGGAGCTCGTCGCCAACCCGGACATGCCCGCCCAGGGTGTCGCCATCGAGGCGCACCTCGACCGCGGTCGTGGCCCGGTGGCCAACGTCATCATCCAGCGCGGTACCCTGCACGTCGGTGACTCCATCGTCGTCGGTGACGCCCACGGTCGTGTGCGTCGCATGGTCGACGAGCACGGTGAGGACGTGAAGGAGGCCGGTCCGTCGACCCCGGTGCAGGTGCTGGGTCTGACCAGCGTCTCCGGCGCCGGCGACAACCTGCTGGCCGTCGACGACGACCGCACCGCCCGCCAGATCGCCGACCAGCGCAACGCCCGTCGCCGTAACGCCCTGCTCACCAGGAACCGCAAGCGCGTGTCCCTGGCGGACCTGGACTCGGTGCTCAAGGAAACCAGCCAGCTCAACCTCATCCTCAAGGGCGACAACGCCGGTACGGTCGAGGCGCTGGAGGACTCCCTGCTGCAGATCGAGGTCGACGACGAGGTCTCGCTGAACATCATCGACCGTGGTGTCGGTGCGGTGACGCAGACCAACGTGGACCTGGCCGCGGCGTCCGACGCCATCATCATCGGCTTCAACGTCCGCGCCGAGGGCAAGGCGACCGAGGTCGCCAACGCCGAGGGTGTCGAGATCCGTTACTACTCGGTCATCTACGACGCGATCGACGAGGTCGAGCAGGCTCTCAAGGGCATGCTCAAGCCGGTCTACGAGGAGCGGGAGATCGGTACCGCCGAGATCCGTCAGATCTTCAAGGCCTCCGCTGTCGGCCTCATCGCCGGTTCGATGGTCCAGACGGGCAAGATGCGCCGCAACGCGCAGGTCCGCCTGGTCCGCGACGGCAACGTCGTGGCGGAGAAGGCGACCATCGAGTCGCTGCGCCGCGAGAAGGACGATTCCACCGAGGTCAGCCACGGCTACGAGTGCGGTATGGTCCTGTCCTACCCGGACATCCAGGTCGGCGACATCATCCAGGCCTACGAGCTGGTTGAGGTCCCGCGTGACCAGGTGAAGTCCGACAAGTCCAAGGACAAGAACTAGGACGACTAATCGTCCACGGTGCCCCGGTCCGCCCGGCAGGGGCACCCACCGGCGACGGCCCCCGCCACAGACCCCAGCGGTCTGTGCGCGAGGGGCCTTTTCCGGTGATAATAGACATCGACAACATTCTTTCTTCAAGAGACAGGGGTGCCCACCATGGCAGACCACGCACGCGCGGCCCGGATGGCCAAGCGCATCATGACCATCGTCGCCTCGGCGATCGAGCGTGAGGTGAAGGACCAGCGTCTGGAGTACGTCACCGTCACCGACTGCCGGGTCACCGGTGACCTGCACGACGCCACGGTGTTCTACACCGTCCGTGGTGTCACCATCGACGACGAGCCGGACACCGACGCCGCTGCCGAGGCACTGCACCGTGCCCGCGGCCAGCTGCGCAAGATCGTCGGCGACCAGCTGTCGGTCCGGTTCACCCCCACGCTCAGCTTCGAACTCGACACCGTCCCGGAGGCCTCGGCCCACCTGGAGGACCTGCTCGCGAAGGCCCGGGAGATCGACGACCGGGTGCGGGCGCAGGCGGAAGGTGCGGTGCCGGCCGGCGACGCCGACCCGTACAAGAGCGCGCCCGACGGTAACGGTGCCGAGGGCGCCGACGGCGCTGAGGGCGCAGACGGCGCTGAGGGCGCAGACGGCACCGACGATGCTGATCACGGCGCTGAGCGCTGAGTGACCGCTGAGTGACCCAGCGCAGTTCCCCTGAGGTGAGGGCGGACACCCGGACCATCCTCGGTCTGGCGTGGCCCGCCCTCGCCGTGTTGGCGGCCACCCCGCTGTACCTGCTGTGGGACACCGCGGTGGTCGGACGCCTCGGCGTCGTCGAGCTCGCAGCCCTTGCCGCCGGGGCCACGGTGCTGGCCCAGGTGACCACCCAGCTGACCTTCCTGTCCTACGGCACCACCGCCCGGGCCGCCCGACGTCATGGTGCCGGTGACACCGCCGGTGCCGTGGCCGAGGGCGTGCAGGCCACCTGGGTGGCGGTGGCGGTCGGCGCGGTGATCGCCGTGCTCGTCGCCGCGACGGCCGGGCCGGTGACCGGCTGGCTGACCGGCTCCGGGCCCGGCTCCGAGGTCGCCGACGCCGCGGCACAGTGGTTGCGGGTGACCTCGCTGTCGGTGATCCCGGCGCTGGTGACCATGGCCGGCAACGGCTGGCTCCGCGGCATCGCGAACACCCGCGCCCCGCTGTACTTCACCCTGGCCGGGGTGGTGCCGATGGTGGTGACCGTGCCGTGGGCGGTGGACCGCTACGGCCTGGTCGGGTCCGCCTATGCGAACGTACTGGGCGAGGTGATCATCGCGTCCTGCTTCCTCGTCGCCCTGGTGGTGACGTGGCGGAAGACCGGTGACGGTCGGCCGGTGCGTCCCACCTGGTCGGTGATCCGGCCGCAGCTGGCGATGGGGCGCGACCTGGTGCTGCGCTCCTTCAGCTTCCAGGTGGCGTTCGTCTCCGCCGCCGCAGTCGCCGGACGCATGGGGGACGCCTCCCTGGCGGCCCACCAGATCATGCTGCAGCTGTGGAACTTCCTCACCCTGGTGCTGGACTCGGTCGCCATCGCCGCCCAGGCGCTGGTGGGCGCGGCATTGGGCAAGGCCTCGGCGGCGACGGCGTGGCAGGTCGGACGCAAGGTGCTGCGCTTCTCGGTCGGCGCCGGTGTGGTGCTCGCCGGACTGCTGGCCGCCGGTGCGGTGGTGATCCCGGGGCTGTTCACCTCGGATGCGGCGGTGCTCGACACGATCCGCGGACCGTGGCTGGTGCTGGTGGTGATGGTGGTGCTCGGCGGGGTGGTCTTCGCCCTGGACGGGGTGCTGCTCGGGGCCGGCGATGTAGCGTTCCTCCGCAACGCCACGATTGTCTCGGTAGTGCTCGGCTTCATCCCGGGTGTGTGGCTGTCCCTGGTCTTCGACCTGGGGCTGACCGGGTTGTGGTGCGGCCTGCTGGCGTTCATCGTGCTGCGGTTGGTGGCGGTGACGTGGCGGTACCGTTCCGGTGGCTGGGTGACGTTGTCGGACGCCTCGGCACCATGAAAAACAACTTCACTCTGTAAAAATTGTGGCTGATGTGACTATAGTGACGTGGGTGGTTGAAATTTCGAGGAGGTTGCGTCGATGACCCCGACACCGGTGCCCGGACGTCCGACGTCCGCACGTACCCTGTGGGCTGTCTCGGACCTGCACATCGCCGCGCCCGGAAACCGGGAGCTCGTCGAGGAACTCGTGGTGCCGCAGCACCCGGGGGACTGGCTCATCGTCGCCGGCGACGTCGCCGAGAAGACCAACACCATCCTCGGCATGCTCAGTGACCTCAACGACCGCTTCGCCAAGGTCATCTGGGTACCCGGCAACCATGAACTGTTCTCCCGGCCCAAGGACACCGTCCACGCCGAACAGAAGTACGCTGAACTCGTCGCCGGCTGCCGCGCGATGGGTGTCCTGACTCCCGAGGACCCCTACCCGAAGTTCGCCGGACGCACCATCGTCCCCATGTTCACCCTCTACGACCACTCCTGGCGCGACCCCCGGACCAGCGTCAAGCATGCCCTGCTGGCCGCGGAGGGCAACGGGGTGATGTTCACCGACCAGGTGGCGATCGCACCCTATGTCGACGTTCCCCTGTGGTGCCAGGAACGTCTGGGTTACACTGTGCGTCGATTGTCCCAGACCACTGGACCGACGGTGCTGGTCAACCACTGGCCGCTGGTCCGCGAGGTCACCGAACGACTGGAACTCCCCGAGATTGCCCTGTGGTCCGGAACCAGGCACACCCAGGCCTGGCCGGTCCGCTTCCGGGCGGAGACGGTCATCTACGGGCACCTGCACATCCCGGTTCTCACCGAGGTGGACGGCGTGCCCCACGTCGAGGTGTCGCTGGGCTATCCCCGCGAACACCACCACACCCTCGACAAACGCCGTGCACGGGAGCTCTGGCCCTACCCGGTTCTGACTGAAGATCCCAGAGAGGAAGAGGCATGATCATCGCAGCCCCCTTTGTCGCCGTGGGACACGACGGCCTCGACCGTAGGCCGGTCGTGCCGCGTCACATGCTTCCCTCCGAGACCGGCCTGGTCGAGCTGCACGCCGGCCAGGTCAACGACCTCAGCCGCTACCATGAGCTCGACTACGAGGAGCGTGCCATCGTCTCCGCCGCCGTCGACTCGCGCAAGGCCGAGTTCGGTGACGGTCGCTGGTGCGCGCACCGCGCACTGCGCGGACTGGGGGAGGACGTCCCGATCCTGCGCGGCCCCAAGGGCATGCCCCTGTTCCCGTCGACGGTGTCCGGGACGATCTCGCACACCCGCGGTCTGCGCATGGCCCTGGTGGGACGCTCCGAGCACTGGCAGAGCCTCGGCCTCGACGTGGAGGTCGCCCAACGTCTGCCCGAGGGGGTGCTCACCGCCGTGACCTCGGTGCGGGAGCGTCGGGTGCTGCGTCGGGTGGGGTCCAGGGTCCCGGGGCGGGAACTGGGGACGGTGCTGTTCAGCGCCAAGGAGTCGGTCTACAAGGCCTGGTACCCGCTGGCCGGACGGTTCCTCGACTTCGACGAGGTCGACATGCACCTGGAGATCACCGAGCTCGGGGACGGTCCGGGCGACGAGATCAGCGGCACCTGGCATGCCCGGGTGCTGAGCCGTCCCAGCCCGGTACCGGCGCTGCACGGCACCTGGGTGATCCGCGACGGTTACGTGGTCACCGTCTGCGGCGTGCAGGAGCGCTGAGGGCAGCGTCCTGCGGTGACGTCAGCGTGACACCGTGGCTGCGGGAAGACGCGGGGGAGAAGGCACAACGACCCGAACTGAGCATGGATTCCGTGAATCCGGAGATTCAGGCGATCCATGCCCAGTTCGGGTCGATCAGGTTCCCGGGGCTGCCCGGGAGGTCGCCGACGGCGGCCGGCGGTGCGTCCTACCGGATCAGTAGTAGGCGCCCTGGCGGAAGTCCCAGGTGTTGAACTGGTCGGCGAGGATCAGGACGATCTCGTCGTTGTAGACACCCTTGCGGATCAGGGTGGGGCAGGGGGTGATGCCGCGCTCGCCCTTCTGCTCCGGGATGAGCTTGCCCTCGTCGTCGACCATGGAGACCATGACGCCCTGCTCGTAGCGGGTGGCCTCGGTCTTGTCCGGCTGGATCGAGGCGACGTAGTCGTTGCCCTCGATGATCAGGTCGGTCTCGCCGGCGATCTCCTCGCCGATGCCCTCGACCACACCACGGTTGCCCTTGCCGGACGGGTTGGCGGAGGAGGCGAAGACCAGCTTGCGCTCCTTCTCCCACAGCTCGCGGGCGATGTTCTCGCCCGGGGTGCCGAACTTCAGGACGAAGCAGCTGGTGCCGCGCACGTCGGTGGCCAGCTCAGCAGCACCCTCGGGCAGGTACTTCTCCTGGGCGCCTTCCTTCCAGGGGAGGATGCAGCCCATCAGGACGTCCTGCTCGACGCAGGTCTGGTAGAAATTCTCGATCTCCGGGTTCAGCTCGGCGAGCTCCTTGAGCTGCTCGATGGATCCACAGAGCACGACGCCAGGCTTGTTGCGCTTGCGGTGCTTGACGGCGAACTTGCGCTCGAGACCCTCACGGTCGCTGGTGGCGATGATGTAGCCGACCTTGGTCGGGGTCACCACGATGTGGCCCGGGGTGTTGAGCAGGTCGACGGCTTCCTGCTGCAGACCACCGTTCCACTTGATCTGGCGGGGGCTCTCGTTGTCGGCCATGTGTTCCTCTCGTCGTGTGCTTGTGCGGGGAGATCTCAGGACGTGTCTCACTGGTCGGGAGTCACTGTCTCATAATCCGGCATTCTAGTGCATTCCTGCGATCGTCGGGGAATCGGGGGGTGGCTGTGTCCCCGCAGCGTCGCCGTGGTGTTGCTGCAGTGTCGCCACAGTGCCGCCGCAGTGTCGACGCAGCGTCCCGGTGCGGGTTCGGGCGGGCACTTCCGGCGGCGAGTCAAGGAGAGGTGGGATGCATCACGCCGCCCTTGACTCTGCGCACATGAGCGGCGCCAGGGTAGGCGAGGCAACCCGAAAAGGACGGTCACACCACAGTCGTCCGAACACCACCGTTGTCTCTTCAACCGACAGGAGAACCTGCATGACAAGTTCCATCGCCACCGACGCCGAAGATGGCGCCATCACCGCAGACGCCAAGTACATCGCCGGCTCGCCCGGTGCCTCGCGCGCCACCGCATCCGACACCGGCACCGAAAGCGGCGGCATCGCCACCACCGAGGTCGGCCAGCTCGCCGCCTTCGTGGACCGCGTCTCCCTCGACGACCTGAGCCCCGGAGCTCTCGAGCAGTTGAAGATCAGGATCCTCGACACCCTCGGTGTCGCCATCGGCGCACTCGACGCAGAACCCATCATCGCCATCCGTGGCCTCATCGAGGACCTCGGCGGCACCGGACAATCCACCCTCATCGGCGGCGGCAAGACCTCCCCGGAGAAGGCCGCCTTCCTCAACAGTGCCCTGAGCCGCTACCTCGACTTCATGGACGCCTACCTGGCGAAGGGGGAGACCAACCACCCCTCCGACAACTTCGGTGCCACACTCGCCGCCGCCGAGAGCGTGGACGCCAGCGGTGCCGACCTGCTCACCGCCTTCGCGGTGGCCTACCAGGTCCACACCCGGCTGTCGGACGTCGCACCGGTGCGCGCCCTCGGTTTCGACCACACCACCCAGGGCGCCTTCGCCGCCGCAGCCTCGGCCGCCAAGGCCCTGGGGCTTCCCGCGGAACAGATCGCCAACGCGGTGGCGATGGCCGGCACCGCCAATGTCGCGCTGCGTGTCACCCGCACCGGCAACCTCAGGCACTGGAAGGGGCTCGCCTACCCGCACGTGGCCAAGGAGGGAACCTGGTCGGCACTGTTGGCCTCCCGCGGAATCACAGGACCCGAGGAGATCTTCGAAGGCAACAAGGGCTTCAAGGCCCTGGGCGGTGACTACACCCTCGACTGGGCGTCCGAGGACCTGGAGTCGGTGACCCGGACGATCATCAAGAAGTACAACGCCGAGATCCACTCCCAGTCGGCCCTTGACGCCGCAATGGACATCCGGAAGCACGACGGTTTCAACCCCGCCCACATCACCAGCATCGAGCTGACCACCTTCGACGTGGCCTACTCGATCATCGGTGGTGGGGAAGGGGGCGACAAGCAGACCATCCGCACCAAGGAAGAGGCAGACCACTCCCTGCCATGGGTGCTCGCGGTCGCCCTGCTCGACGGGGAACTCAACCCCGCCCAGTACGAGACCGAGCGCATCATCGCCGACGACGTCCAGCAGCTCATGCGTACCGTCACGATCACCCCGGACGACTCCTTCTCCGACCGCTTCCCGCAGGACATGCCCGCGCGCCTGACGATCACCCTCGACGACGGCTCCGAGGACGGGAACGTGTTCACCGCCGAGGAGTCAGCCTACGACGGCTTCTTCACCCAGCCACTGGACTGGGCCGGTGCCCGTGCCAAGTTCGACGCGCTCACCACCCCGTTCGCCGACCAGGGCCTACGCGACGAGATCAGCGACATCGTCCACGGCCTGGAGAACCACCGCACCAGCGATCTGACTGCGGCACTGGCACGCGTGAACACCACCCGCGCGTAGCGGCCCGGCGCGGTCACCGGCCACCCCGATATCCCCGGCACACCACCACACGCTGCCGAACCACCGCATTACTCACCACACCACTCACCACGACTCCTAAGGAGTAATCACGATGAGCAACGCCATCGACGAGAACGTCTCATTCAACTTCGTCCCCCGCGCCTACCGGCCCTCCAAGCCCCGCTCCTTCGGCATGACCGAGATTCGCGCACCCTACTACGACACCTACGGCACCCGTCACCTGCAGGACGTCTTCGACGTCATCGAGATCTCCACCGGCTTCATCATGCTGCCCACCAGTGGGCTGGAGCGCCTGGTGGAGAAGGTCGTCAACGCCGGGTTGAAGGCCAAACCCGAGCTCGGCATCCAGATCGGTTCCGGCGGTGACTCCACCGAGACGGAGCTGGCCGCCGAATCCGACAAGGACGTCGGCGACCTCATCGACCGAGGTAAGCGCGCACTCGACGCCGGTGCCTCGATCATCATGATCGAGTCCGAGGGCATCACCGAGAATGTCGTCGAGTGGAACACCGGTGCTGCGGCGTCCATCATCAACGGCCTGGGTCTGGAGAACGTCATGTTCGAGGCCGCTGACGGCCCCGTCTTCGAGTGGTACGTCAAGAACTACGGCAATGAGTGCAACCTCTTCGTCGACCACAACCAGATCCTCCAGTTGGAGGGCCTGCGCCAGAACATCTGGGGCAACAAGTCGACGTGGGGCAGGGTCATCAACCCCCGGCCGTAGCGTCCTGATAGGGCGCCCCCGGGGGGCGCCCTGTGCGACCTTATCCGGTGGTCTAGTCCATCCCCGCCGGGCGTGCGACGAAGACGCTCGCCGCCCTCTTGCCCTGCTCCTGGAGCAGGGCAATGGCATGTCCGGACGGGGTCACCGCCGCATGGACCTCTTTATCGCCCACCGGCTCCAGCCACTTGCCCAGCGACAGGGCCACACCCTCCTCCTCGGTGACCTTGCGGACCGGGAAGCAGGTGGACATCGCCTCGTCCAAGGTCAGGGACAGTTCCGGGGCGGCGTCGGTGTCGTCACGCACGGCGGACAGGGCGTCCAACGTCCTGGCCTGGGAGATGTCGAACGGGCCGGCGCTGGTGCGTCGCAGTGCGGTCAGGTGACCGCCGACGCCGAGTTCCGCGCCCACGTCGCGGGCGATCGATCGGATGTAGGTGCCCGAGGAACAGTGCACGTTGATGTCGATCTCCACGGCGTCGCCGCCGAGTCGGACGTCCAGCACATCCAGCGAGTGCACTGTCACCGGACGCTCCGGAAGCACGACGTCCACACCCTCGCGCACCAGCTCGTGGGCCCGCCGCCCGTTGACCTTCACCGAGCTCACGCTGCTGGGACGCTGCATGATCTCGCCGACCTGGCGGTCGAACGCGGCGCGCACGGTCGCCTCGTCCAACCCGGCGAGATCCTCCGCCGACGCCGAGGTGAGCACCTCACCCTCCATGTCGTCGGTCACCGTGGACGCCCCCAGGCGCACCGTGGCGGTGTAGCGCTTGTCGTGGGTGACCACGTGGGCCAGGAACTTCGTGCCCCGTTCCACCCCGACGACCAGCACACCGGTGGCCATCGGATCCAGGGTGCCGGAATGGCCCACCCGACGGGTTCCGAAGATCCGGCGGCACCGGGCAACCACGTCATGACTGGTCATCCCGGCCGGCTTGTCCACGACCACCAGGCCGGAGCGGGACAACAGCCCGTCGGCGGCGGGGGAGGGTGCGGCAGGGGAACCGGAGGTATCGGAGGCGCCTGTAGACATGGCGTTCAGTCTAGGTGTTGGCCCCGGATGTCGTAGTGTGGTGCCCGTGGATATCTGGAATGGACTAGACGAGGTTCCCACGGATCTCGACGGCAGTGTCGTGACCATCGGCGTCTTCGACGGCGTGCACCGCGGACACCAGAGGTTGGTCACCTCGACGGCGGACAAGGCGCGCGAACTCGGCGTGCCGGCGGTGATGGTGACCTTCGACCCTCACCCGCGGGCGATCTTCGACCCGCAGAACACACCACCACTGCTGGCCACCGTGGAACAGCGCGCGGTCAGTGCCGCACGCTACGGGATCGACGCCATGCTGGTCATCGCCTTCGACGAGGAGATCACCAGCTGGGACCCGGAGGAGTACTTCCGCAACGTCCTGCTGGAGACGCTGGGCGCGAAGGCCGTCGTCGTCGGCGAGAACTTTACCTTCGGGTCGCAGGCGTCCGGCACCAGTGACACCATGCGCGAGCTGGGGGAGAAGTACGACGTGGACGTCACTGTCCACGGGCTGCTCGTCGATGAGGGTGACGTGGAAGAGGGGTCGAGCAGCCACACGGTGTGCTCCTCCTGGATCCGTGACCGGCTGTCGGAGGGCGACGTCGTGTCGGCCGCCGGGGCGATCGGACGCAACTTCACCGTCCGTGGGGTCGTCACCCGTGGTGCAGGACGCGGCGGTGCAGCCCTGGGCTTCCCGACGGCGAACCTGTACTTCCCGGACAGTCAGGCGCTACCGGTCGACGGTGTCTACGCCGGTGACCTGCGCATCCTGCCGACCCAGAAGGATCCGTCGGGGTCCGAGGTCGGCGACATGCCGGTGGACGCGCACCTGCCGGCGGCGATCTCGGTGGGCACCAACCCGACGTTCAGTGACGAGACCCGCAGTGTCGAGGCCTTCGTCCTGGACCACGAGGCCGACCTGTACGGACGCAAAGTCACCGTAAGTTTCATCGACCACATCCGTGGCATGGAGACGTACACCGACCTCGACAGTCTGATCACCGCGATCACCAGCGACGTCGATGCGACCCGACGATTGGTTCCCCGCGACCGAGGGTGATAGTGTTGGCCGGTCTGTGACTGTGGTTCGCGGTAGTCACAGACAGTGTCGCCAGTAATGATGTCGGAAACGGCATCGGACGCTTCAACTTTTTTGCGCGGACTGAAACAACTAGGAGATTCATCATGGCTCTCACCCAGGAGCAGAAGGCCAGCACCCTCAAGGAGTTCGGCCTTCACGAGACCGACACCGGTTCCCCCGAGGCTCAGGTCGCACTGCTGACCGTCCGCATCCGTCAGCTGACCGAGCACCTCAAGTTCCACAAGCACGACCACCACTCCCGCCGCGGCCTGCTGCTGCTGGTCGGTCGTCGCAAGGGCCTGCTGAAGTACCTGCAGGAGAACAATGTCGAGCGTTACCGCTCCCTGATCGACCGTCTGGGCCTGCGCCGCTAGTCATAAGACGGTCGGCCGCATCTTCTGATGCGGCACGTTCTCCGGACACCCGTCCCGTCACCGTCATGGTGGTGGGGCGGGTGTTCTGCTGTTGTAGGGAGGGTCCGGGGGAAGGTGGCTGTCGCTGTGGGGTTCCGCCGCCGCTGTCCTGCGTCCCCGGCACATCGCAGACGCCCTGGGATCTGCTTTTCCGCCCCCGTTTGGCGATATGCCTGCCAGCGGATCGACGAATCGGGGGCGCAAAAGCCGAACTTGAGCGTCACCTCTCGCATCGTCGGCTGATCACCTAGTGTGGGGACTGCACGGCAGGGGTCGTGCGGGGAAGGCTGGAGGGGCACAATGGGGGCGCAGAACATTAAGAGGAAGTTCTGGACCACGTCGGAGCTGTTGAAAGCAGGCAAGAGTCGCCACTCGGTGACCAGGGCAGTGCGGGGCGGAGTGATTCATCGGGTCGGTCACGGTCTCTACAGCGTTGATGAACCAACCGACGACATCCGTCTCGAGGCGCTGGTCCACCAGCATCCGGAGTTGGTGTTCAGCGGGGAGACCGCAGCACACCTCCACGGGTGGGCTGAGATGCAATGGCCGGCGCAGGGCGTCCTGCCGAAGTGTCGGACCAGCGACGGCGGTGCACGGCTGACCGTGACGCAGCGCAAGTTCAGCCGGACGGTGACCGTCCGCGGCCTGCCGGTGACCACACCACTGCAGACCGTCGTGGACCTGCACCGACAAGGCTGGCAGAAAGAGAAACTACGGGCGTGCCTGGTCCGTGCCTACCGCGGGGCGAAAGGCAACGACAACCGTGCCGAGGACATGGCGGCACTGATGCCGCAGAGCCGCGGCATCGCCGAGACCCTGTTGGACGGCCTGGTCACCGGCACCGCGAGCAACCTGGAGCGCCAGGTCGTCGACCGACTCCGGACCGCGCTGGCGGACACCGGGGTGAGGATCGAGGTCAACCGGAAGGTCCGTGGCTACCGCTTCGACATCGTGATCCCTGAGGCCAAGGTCCTCATCGAGATCGACAGCTACATCTACCATGCCGCCGACGGGGCGAACCTGGGGGAGAGGACGTTCATCATCGACCGGTGGAAGGGGAACATGGCGGCCCGGTGGGGTTGGATGCTGCTGCGGTATCCGGACCTGTGCGTGCAGATCATCCCGGGGATGGTGACGGACGAGATCGTCGACACCGTACGGTACAACCTGCGGCACCGGCGGGGACGGAGACTACGCACCGCCCTGGAGAAGTTGTGGACTGACATGGAGGTCTGGCTCTGGCACCCGTCACTGCGATGAGGAGACGGGGACGCCGCAGAGACGCTGCAGGGACGCCGCGGGCCACTGAGGTGGGGATCACGCTGGTGGCCCCACCAGCTTTCCCGGACTGTGGTGTAGGGTTATCTGCGGTAATTGTCCAGAATCCAGAAGACATGTCCAACCGTCGACACCGATGATCGACACACGGACCACAGACGCAGAAGGTTTGAGAATACAACGTCATGACGACGCCGAACGAATCCCCGAACGACGAGCAGAACACCGCCGAGACCGGCGCGAAGAAGGCCCCGGCCCGCAAGTCCACCGCCAAGAAGGCGCCGGCGAAGAAGACCGCCGCCAAGAAGGCTCCCGCGAAGAAGGCTGCCGCCAAGAAGGCGACCGCCACCAAGGCTCCGGCGAAGAAGGCCCCGACCAAGCGCGCTGCCGCCAAGCAGTCCGCTCCGGCCCAGGACGCTCAGGACGCCGCGGCAACCACCGCCGCCGAGACCACGGCACCGGCGAAGAAGGCCCCCGCCAAGAAGGCCCCGGCCAAGACCACCACCAAGGCTCCCGCCAAGACCACCACCAAGGCTCCCGCCAAGACCACCACCAAGGCACCGGCCAAGGCAGCTGCCCCGGCTCCGACCCACACCGCTGAGCTGGTCGATGCCGAGTCCGGCATCTGGGAGTCCGCAGCCACCATCGACAACGGTGACTTCGGTACCCGCACCATCACCTTCGAGACCGGCCTGCTGGCCCGTCAGGCCGACGGTGCCGTCACCGCCTACCTCGACGACGACACCATGCTGCTGTCGACCACCACCGCCTCGAAGCACCCGCGCGAGAACCTCGACTTCTTCCCGCTCACCGTGGACGTCGAGGAGCGGATGTACGCCGCCGGACGTATCCCCGGCAGTTTCTTCCGCCGTGAGGGACGCCCCGGCACCGAGGCCGTCCTGGCATGCCGCCTGATCGACCGCCCGCTGCGTCCTACCTTCTTCAAGGGCATCCGCAACGAGGTCCAGGTCGTCGTCACCGTCATGTCCCTGGACCCGGCCGACCAGTACGACGTCGTCGCGATCAACGCCGCCTCGGCCTCCACCCAGCTTTCCGGCCTGCCGGTCTCCGGCCCGGTCGGTGGCGTGCGCATGGCCCTGGTCGTCGACGAAGACCACGCCGAGGGGAAGTGGGTCGCCTTCCCGACCCGTGAGCAGCAGGACAAGGCCGTTTTCGAGCTGGTCGTCGCCGGTCGCGTGACCGAGCCGGTCAAGCGTGGCCGTAGCCGTCGCAAGCCGGCCCCGGGCGAGAACGTCGCCATCATGATGGTCGAGGCCGGCGCCACCGACTCTGTCGTCGAGCGTGTCGCCGAGGGCGCCCCGGCCCCGACCGAGTCGGTCGTCGCCGAGGGTATCGAGGCCGCCCGCCCGTTCATCGCCGAGCTGTGTGGCGCCCAGGCCGCCCTGTCGGCCGCCGTCGCCGCCGAGACCCGCGAGTTCGAGCTCTTCCCGCCGTTCGGTGAGGACGTCTTCGCCGCTGTCGAGTCCGAGTCCCAGGCCCAGCTGGCCGACATCATGGCCATCGCCGACAAGGCCGAGCGTGACGAGGCCCTGTCCGCCAACATGGCCGCCGCCGTCGACACCCTGGCCACCCAGTTCGAGGGCCGCGAGTCCGAGGTGCGCAACGCCCACAACGAGGTCACCCGCCAGCTGGTCCGCAGCCGCATCCTCACCGATGGTTTCCGCATCGACGGCCGTGACGCCACCGCCATCCGCGACCTCGGCGTGATGATCGACCTGGTGCCGCGCGCCCACGGTTCCGCCCTGTTCGAGCGCGGCGAGACCCAGATCCTGGGTGTCACCACCCTGGACATGCTCAAGATGGAGCAGCAGATCGACAGCCTCGGGCCGGACACGTCCAAGCGCTACATCCACCACTACAACTTCCCGCCGTACTCCACCGGCGAGACCGGACGCGTCGGCTCCCCGAAGCGTCGTGAGATCGGACACGGTGCGCTCGCCGAGCGCGCCCTGCTGCCGGTCATCCCGTCCCGCGATGCCTTCCCGTACACCATCCGCCAGGTCTCCGAGGCGCTGAGCTCCAACGGCTCGACCTCGATGGGCTCGGTCTGTGCCTCGACCCTGTCGCTGTACAACGCCGGTGTGCCGCTGAAGGCCCCGGTCGCCGGTATCGCGATGGGCCTGGTCACCGGCCAGGTCGACGGCAAGGACGCCTACGTCACCCTCACCGACATCCTCGGTGCCGAGGACGCCTTCGGTGACATGGACTTCAAGGTCGCCGGTACCGCCGACTTCGTCACCGCCCTGCAGCTGGACACCAAGGTCGACGGCATCCCGTCCGAGGTCCTGGCCGATGCCCTGGGTCAGGCCCGCAACGCCCGCCTGGAGATCCTGTCCACCATGGGCGAGGCCGTCGCCGGCCCGGAGGAGATGAGCGAGTTCGCCCCGCGCATCACCACCGTCACCGTGCCGCAGAACAAGATCGGCGAGCTGATCGGACCGAAGGGCAAGACGATCAACCAGATCACCGAGGAGACCGGCGCCAACATCTCCATCGAGGACGACGGCACCGTGTTCATCTCCGCCTCCGACGGTAAGGCCGCCGAGGCCGCGGTGGACAAGGTCAACTCCATCGCCAACCCGCAGCTGCCGAAGGTCGGCGACCGTTTCCTGGGCACCGTGGTGAAGACGACCGCCTTCGGCGCGTTCATCTCGCTGCTGCCGGGCCGCGACGGCCTGCTGCACATCTCCAACATCGGCGGCGACCGCCGGGTGGAGAAGGTCGAGGACGAGGTCTCGGTGGGCGAGTCCCTCGAGGTCGAGATCGCCGACATCGACAACCGTGGCAAGATCTCCCTGGTCCTCGTCGACGCCGGAAACTGACAGCAGAGAAACCCGAAGGAGTAGAAGATGACGAAGGTCGGAGTACTCGGCGCCAAGGGCCGGGTCGGTACCGCAGTGGTTGCCGCAGTGGAGGCCACCGAGGGACTGGAGCTGTCCGCAGCCCTGGACCACGGGGATGACCTGCAGGCTCTGGTGGAGTCCGGGACGCAGGTCGTCGTGGACTTCACCGTGCCGGACGCGGTGATGGGCAACCTGGAGTTCTGTGTCGCCAACGGCATCCACGCCGTCGTCGGAACCACCGGCTGGACCCCGGAGCGCTATGACACGCTGCGGACCTGGCTGTCCGACAACCCGACCGTGGGCGTGCTCGTGGCCCCGAACTTCGCCATCTCCGCGGTGCTGACCATGAAGTTGGCGGAGATCGCCGCTCCGTACTTCGACTCTGCCGAGGTCATCGAGCTGCACCACCCGAACAAGAAGGACGCTCCGTCCGGCACCGCCGTGCACACCGCCGAGGGCATCGCCCGGGCGCGTGCCGCCGCCGGGCTGGGCGAGCAGCCGGACGCCACCGACCAGACCCTCGACGGTGCCCGTGGCGCCGATGTCGACGGTGTTCCGGTCCACGCCGTGCGGATGACCGGCATGGTCGCCCACGAGCAGGTCATCCTGGGTGCCAAGGGCCAGACCCTGACCATCAAGCAGGACTCCTACGACCGGGAGTCCTTCGTCCCGGGCGTGCTGCTGGGTGTCGACAAGATCGGCGACACCCCGGGGCTGACCATCGGCCTGGAGAAGTTCCTGGGCCTCGACCAGCTCGGCGTCCCTGCCGAGTAACTCGCGTTCATGACCAACACCACGGAGTTGTCCGTCCGGCTGATCTCAACGTCGTCGTTCATCCCGCCGGAGGACGTCGACTGGGCCCCGCAGCCCGGGGTCGGTGACGCGTCCAGCCTCGTCGAGTTCGCCGGACGCGCCTGCTACGAGACGTGGGACCGTCCTAACCCGCACACCGCGGAGACGGACGCCTACATCCGGCACATCCTGGACGTCGGGCACTTCAACGTGTTGGAGCACGCCACCGCGGGCATGTACCTGCGCGGGGTTTCCCGCAGCTGCGCCCAGGAGATCATGCGGCACCGCCACTTCTCCTTCAGCCAGCTCTCGCAGCGCTACATTCCCGATGGCCAGTCCCAGGTCGTCATCCCCGCGAGCATCGCCGAGGACCCGGAGGTCGCCGGCCTGTTGTTGCACGCCACCGATGTCGCCCGGGACGCCTACGAGGAGTTGCTGGAGGCTCTCGAGGAGCGCTTCAGTGGTGAGTCGAACACGGTGTTGCGCGAGAAACAGGCCCGTCAGGCTGCCCGTGCGGTGCTGCCGAACGCCACCGAGACCCGGTTCGTGATGACCGGCAACATGCGCTCCTGGCGTCACTTCATCGCCATGCGCGCCGCCGAGCACGCAGACCCGGAGATCCGGGAGGTGGCGGTGCAGTGCCTGGAGCTGCTTCGTGGGGTGAGTCCCGAGATCTTCGAGGACTTCACCGTCACCACGCTGCGAGACGGCTCGTCGATGGCCACGAGTCCCTACGTCGCAGATATGTGATTGTCTGCGGCGGCTGCACGTGGCTGCATGTGGTTGCACGCGGCTTCCCGAATTGCAGGCATGTGAGCTGTGACGATGCCTACCGGGTGTGGTCATTCGGCGCGTCGCGGGGGTCGCTGGTACACATCCGGACGCCGGGGCGGTAACCTGTTGTGACATGAGCACAGGTATTGCAGCGACAAGAGGAGCCGAGTTCTTCGGCACGGTCTCTGTGGCGATGGTTACGCCCTTCACGGAGGACGGAGACCTCGACCTGGACGCCGGAGTGGCCCTTGCGGGTCATCTGGTGGATCAGGGCTGTGACGCTCTTGTTCTCGGCGGCACCACGGGTGAGTCACCCACGGTACGTCCGTCGGAAAAGATCGACCTGCTCAAGGCAGTGCGCGCCGAACTCGGCGATCGTGTGAAGCTCACCGCCGGCAGCGGCACCTACGACACCGCGGAATCCGTGGAACTGTCGAGGATGTCGCAGGACGCCGGGGCTGACAGCCTGCTCGTGGTCACCCCGTACTACTCCCGGCCCAGCCAGGAGGGGCTCTACCGGCACTTCACCACTGTGGCAGATGCCGTGGACACCCCGATCTGCCTGTACGACATCCCGTCCCGGTCGGTCACTCCGATCGAGACCGAGACCTTGGCCCGCCTGTCGGCGCATCCGAACATCCACGCCGTGAAGGACGCCAAGGGTGATATTCCGGCGGCGATGGGGTTGATGGAGCAGACCGATCTGGCCTGGTACTCGGGGGATGACCCACTGAACGTCCCGTGGCTCGCCGTGGGCGCGACCGGAATGATCTCGGTCATCGGCCATGTCGCCGCAGCACAACTGAAGAAGCTGCGCGACGCCGTTGACGCCGGAGACATCACCGGTGCCCGCGCGATCGCGACTGCGCTGACTCCGCTGACCCAGGCACAGGGCCGGCTCGGTGGAGTGACGTTCGCCAAGGCCGCACTGAAACTTCAAGGAATTCAGGTGGGCGCACCGCGCCTGCCGATCATCGAGCCCACGCCGGAAGAGATCGACCGGCTGGCAGAGGACCTGCAACGCGCAGGGGTATAAGGACACTATGACTGAGAATCGTTCCCGGGCACGCAAGGTGACCCGGAAGGCTGCTCCGCCGAGCGCCGACACCACCGCGGCCGACGTGACCGCCACCTTCAACGACGGTGGCCTGGCGGCACCGTCCAACCAGGATGGCGACAGCAACGCCGACAGCGGCAACAACGACAACAAGGCCAACCAGGGCGGCAACAGCAACGACGAGGGCGGCAACGGCGGCAACAACCGCAACCGTTCGCGTCGCTCCCGCGGGCGCGGCGGAAACCAGGGCGGTAACCAGGGTGGAAACCAGGGGGGCCAGAACAACTCCGGCAACCAGGGCGGAAACCAGGGCGGCCGCAACCGTGGTGGCCAGGGCAACAAGGGTGGCCAGGGTGGCCGTAACCGTGGCGGGCGCGGCGGTGACCGCAACCAGGGTGGAAACCAGGGCGACCGTCGTCGCAACGCCATGCAGACCATGCAGGGCGCTGACCTGACCCAGCGGCTGCCGAAGCCGCCGGCCGCCCCGAAGGACGGCGTGCGTATCGTCGGCCTCGGCGGTATCTCCGAGATCGGCCGCAACATGACCGTCTTCGAGTACCACAACCGTCTGCTCATCGTGGACTGTGGCGTGCTCTTCCCGTCCTCCGGCGAGCCGGGCGTGGACCTGATCCTGCCGGACTTCTCCTACCTCGACGACAAGTGGGACCGGGTCGACGCCCTGGTCGTCACCCACGGTCACGAGGACCACATCGGTGCGATCCCGTGGCTGCTCAAGCAGCGTTCGGACCTTCCGATCATCGCCTCGCGCTTCACCTGCGCGCTGATCGCCGCGAAGTGCCAGGAGCACCGTCAGCGTCCGAAGCTCATCGAGGTCAACGACACCTCGAACGAGAACCGCGGACCGTTCAACATCAGCTTCTTCAACGTCGGCCACTCCATGCCCGAGTGCCTCGGTGTGCGGCTGAAGACCGGTGGCGGCACCATCGTTCTCACCGGTGACGTCAAGCTGGACCAGACCCCGGCGGACAAGCGTCCGACCGACCTGCCGGCCCTGTCCCGCATGGGCGACGAGGGTATCGACCTCTTCCTCTGCGACTCCACCAACGCCACCACCCCCGGGTTCTCCGGGTCGGAGGCGGCCATCGGCCCGAACCTCAAGCGCATCATCGGTGAGGCCAAGCAGCGCGTGATCCTGGCGTCCTTCGCCTCCAACGTCGCCCGCGTGCAGATGGCGGTCGACGCCGCCGTCGCCGCCGGCCGCAAGGTGGCCTTCAACGGCCGCTCGATGATCCGTAACATGGAGATCGCCGAGCGCCTCGGCCTGCTGACCGCCCCGCGCGGCACCATCGTCTCCATGGACGACGCCTCCCGCATGGCTCCGCACAAGGTGCTGCTGGTCACCACCGGTACCCAGGGTGAGCCGATGGCGGCACTGTCGCGCATGGCCCGTCGTGAGCACCGCCAGATCACGGTGCGCCCCGGCGACCTGATCATCCTGTCCTCGTCGCTGGTCCCCGGCAACGAGGAGGCGGTCTTCGGCGTGATCAACATGCTCTCCCAGATCGGTGCCGAGGTCATCACCGGCAAGGACGCCATGGTCCACACCTCCGGCCACGGCTACTCCGGCGAGCTGCTGTTCCTCTACAACGCCGCCCGCCCGCGCAACGCCATGCCGGTCCACGGCGAGTGGCGCCACATGCGTGCCAACCGCCAGCTGGCGATCGACACCGGTGTCAACCCCGACAACACCGTGCTGGCCCAGAACGGCGTGGTTGTCGACCTGGTCAACGGCAAGGCCTCCGTCGTCGGCCAGGTGCCGGTCGGCAACCTCTACGTCGACGGTGTCACCATGGGTGATGTGGGAGCCGAGGAGCTCGAGGACCGTACCGCCATGTCCGAGGGCGGTCTGATCTCGGTCACCGTCGTCATCGACAACCGCACCGGTCGTCCGCTGGAGGACCCGCAGGTCCAGGCCCGTGGTTTCTCGGACGCCTCGAAGGACATGATGCGTCAGGTCACCGAGCTGGTCGACAATGTCATGCTCGACCTCTCCGGCCAGGGTGAGAACGACCCGTACCGCATGGCCCAGAGCCTGCGACGCAAGGTCGCCAAGTTCGTCAAGGACAAGTGGAAGCGCGAGCCCTTCATCGTTCCCACCGTCGTCCCGATGACCAGCGAGGTCGTCGAGGAGCTCGACCCGGAGGACCACGTCCCCTCGCTGTAGAGCTGGACGAGGCTCGACGAGTCCGACAGCACACGGTCCGCCGTGTCTGCGCGTACCATCGGAGATCATGACGATCTCCCACGATGAACGCGAGGCACTGGCGGACCTTCTGCTGTCTCTGGGGCCGGACGAGCCCACGCTCTGCGAGGGCTGGACCACCCGCGACATGGCCGTGCACCTGGTGCTTCGGGAACACCGGTTGGACGCGACGGCCGGGATGTTCCTCAGTTCGTTGTCCGGCCACCTGGACAAAGTCAGTCGCGAGTACGCGCAGAAGCCTTTCACCGACCTGGTGGAGTCCTACCGGAACGGTCCGCCGGTGTGGAACCCGATGAAACTGGCGGACAAGTTCATCAACCTGGGGGAGAACTTCGTCCACCACGAGGACGTGCGCCGCGGGGGAGGGGAGTACACCCCGCGGGACCTGCCGGTGGCGACCCGTGATGCACTGTGGACGCTGGTCTCCCAGGCCGCCCGCGGGATAATCCGTTCCACCGGGGCGACTGTTCAGCTGGTGCGCACGGATGGTTCTGGAGCCGAGTCGGTGACCGTGGGAACCGGGGAGCCGGAGGTGACCGTGTCCGGGGAGGCCGGCGAGATCGTCCTGTGGGTTTACGGCCGGGACAAGGCTGCAGGCGTGACAGTGGAGGGCCCGGTTGACCGGGTCCGACGGACCTCCCTGTAGTCGGTAGGACGGCCCGGTTCGCTAGGTAGTCATGAAATTGTCACGGTTGTGACGTGTGTTGCGACTGTTAAAGGTGAGGTTAAGCGATTAGACTGGCCGGCATGTCAACGCCCAGTCGCACGCGCACCTCTCCAGGGTCCACCGCTTCCCGCTCTCCGAAGACCTCCGGAGGGCGGGAAAGTGGGCATGCCTCGGGTCGGCGGGCGACGTCCTACGGCACCAGTGAATTCGAGCGGACGTCCGGGGCCTTCGGGGCAGTCGGATCATCGCTGCGTGCGATGCTCGGCGGGATGTCTCGTGGCGTGGGAACCGTGGCACGCGGCCTGTCGGTCTCCGACCGTGGCGGCGACGACCACGGTACGACCGCGCCCGATGAGCAGCCGACCACGGTGCTGGAGCGTGCGGCGGAGAAGGAGCGCGCCAAGGGTTCCGGTAAGGGTAAGCGTAAGGACAAGACCGGGGCAACAGGGGCAGCAGGGTCGACAGGTTCGACAGGTTCGACACGTCAGAAGGGACGCCAGGACACCGTGACCGATGAGCCGGAACAGCCGGAAGAGACGATCGCCGACGATGACGCCGTGCGTATCGGCGGACGCTACGACGGTGCGGCTCTCGGTGCCCTCGCCCTGGCGATCGTCGTGGCCGGGACGTCCTGGTTCAATGTCGGCGGCGCCGTCGGATCCGGCATCGACTTCGGGCTGACCTACCTGGTCGGTGCCGGTGCGCTGCTGGTGCCGCTGATCCTCGTCGCCACCGCCTGGGTGCTGATGGTCGGTGTCGAATCCACCCAGCACTCCCGCCTGCGACTGGGCATCGGCACCGGGCTGATCGTGCTGTCACTGTTGGGCATCATCCACATCCTGGCCGGTCAGCCGTCCGAGGTGGAGGACCGTGCGCGCGCCGGCGGTATCGTCGGCCAGTTCATCGGTACGCCGATGGCAGTGGGCTTCAGCCCCTACCTCGCCGTGCCGCTGCTGCTGCTCATCGTGCTCTACGGTGGCCTGCAGATGACCGGCATGTCGGTGCGCGACCTGGCCGGTGCACTGTCCGGGTGGCTCGGCTACCAGGTTCGATCGGCACGTCACCACGATGAGGACGGCCTGGAAGGCGCTGAAGGCGCAGACGAGTACGCAGCGGTGGACCGGGAGCTCGAGGACGCGGTGCGTGAACGCCGCACTCCGCGGGCGACCCCCCGCGCCGGTGGACCGTCCGCCGCCCGGGCCAGTCACCGGACGTCCCGGGGACGTTCCCCGATGGACAACTACCCCGTCGATCCGGCCGTGGGGGAGCAGACCACCCTCACCTTCCAGACCGGGGACCAGGCTGGAGACGAGGTCGAGGACCAGGCAGAGAAGCGTCCTGCGGCCTCCATCGACGACAACCTCCTCGATGACGCACCGAAGCCCCCTGCCCGGCGCAAGAGTACGGCCCAGAACACGAGCACTGCAGCTGTGAA
Organism: Candidatus Corynebacterium faecigallinarum; assembly: GCF_052264515.1. Lineage (NCBI taxonomy): Bacteria > Bacillati > Actinomycetota > Actinomycetes > Mycobacteriales > Corynebacteriaceae > Corynebacterium > Candidatus Corynebacterium faecigallinarum. The sequence goes on along the minus strand of NZ_JBQQOC010000001.1, from coordinate 214,668 downwards.
CCAGAACCTGGACGAGCTCGCCGAGGACTACGGGCTGGAGGACGATCCGGCACCCGCCGCCCCGGCTGTTGCATCTCCGGCTCCTGCTGCATCTTCTACAGCGGCATCTTCCGCCGATCCGCGCGAAGAGACCCGTCGCCGCATCGTCGCGCGCTCTGGAGTCGATGCCGCGGCTGTCGCAGGCAAGGCGGCCCAGGCGGCCCAGGCGGCAGAGAGCGCCGAGGCTGAAGCTGTACCGCAGGTCGCCGGCGACTACGTTCTGCCGTCGACCGAACTGCTGGTCCAGGGTGAGACCGCCAAGACCCACAGCGCAGCCAACGACCGGATGATCGAGGCGATCACAGAGGTCTTCGCCGAGTTCAAGATCGACGCCCACGTCACCGGCTTCTCCCGCGGTCCGACAGTGACCCGCTACGAGGTCGAGCTCGGCCCCGGTGTGAAGGTCTCCAAGATCACCAACCTGCAGTCCAACCTGGCCTACGCCGCCGCCACCGACAACGTCCGGCTGCTCACCCCGATCCCCGGCAAGTCAGCCGTGGGTATCGAGGTCCCCAACACCGACCGTGAGATGGTGCGTCTGGCCGACGTCCTGGAGGCCCCGAACGTCCAGTCCGACGTGGACCCGATGCTCATCGGCCTGGGCAAGGACATCGAGGGGCACTTCGTGGCCCACTCGATCCAGAAGATGCCGCACCTGCTGGTCGCCGGTTCCACCGGCTCCGGTAAGTCCGCCTTCGTCAACTCGATGCTGGTCTCGCTGCTCACCCGCGCGACCCCGGAGGACGTGCGGCTGATCCTGGTCGACCCCAAGATGGTCGAGCTGACCCCCTATGAGGGCATCCCGCACCTGATCACCCCGATCATCACCCAGCCGAAGAAGGCGGCTGCTGCGCTGACCTGGCTGGTCGAGGAGATGGAGCAGCGCTACATGGACATGAAGTCCACGCGCGTGCGCCACATCAAGGACTTCAACCGCAAGGTGAAGTCCGGGGAGATCGAGACCCCGCTCGGCTCCGAGCGCGAATACCGGCCGTACCCCTACATCGTCTGTGTCGTCGACGAGCTCGCCGACCTGATGATGACCGCCCCGCGGGAGATCGAGGACTCCATCGTCCGGATCACCCAGAAGGCCCGCGCCGCCGGCATCCACCTGGTGCTGGCCACCCAGCGTCCCTCGGTGGACGTGGTCACCGGTCTGATCAAGACCAACGTGCCCTCCCGGCTGGCGTTCGCGACGTCCTCGCTGACCGACTCCCGCGTCATCCTGGACCAGGGTGGTGCCGAGAAGCTGATCGGCATGGGCGATGGCCTGTTCATCCCGCAGGGTGCCGGCAAGCCACAGCGTATGCAGGGCGCCTTCGTCACTGATGAGGAGGTCCAGGCCGTCGTCGATGCGGCGAAGGACCAGGCGGAGCCGGAGTACGCCGACGGTGTCACCGAGGACAAGGCCGCCGAGGCGAAGAAGGAGATCGACGCGGATATCGGCGACGACCTCGACGACCTGCTCCAGGCCGTTGAGCTGGTGGTCACGAGCCAGTTCGGTTCGACCTCGATGCTGCAGCGCAAGCTGCGCATCGGTTTCGCCAAGGCAGGTCGACTCATCGACCTCATGGAGACCCGTGGGGTGGTCGGCCCGTCCGAGGGATCCAAGGCGCGCGATGTGCTGGTCAAGCCCGAGGAGCTCGACACCATGCTGTGGATGATCAAGGGTGCCGACCCGGCGGACGCCCCCAAGGAGCTGCAGGCGGAAGAGGATGCTGCGTACGGTGCAGCCGGTTCGTCCGACGCCACGGCGGTGACCCTCGTCGGGCAGGACGATCAGCCCACCGGCGAGATCCCGGCGGTGCAGGACGCCCAGACCCGCGTGGTCCGTGCCGACGCCTCCGGTACCACCGGGGCGTTCTGAGGAAGATCTGCTAGACTTCGATCTTGTCAGGAGGGGAGTACCCCGCCCGCGGCACTGATCGTCAACACGGCGGTCGGGGCGACACCACAGGAACCCGTTTCCACCGTGGTCGAGCCTCCGGCCCCCGGTCGTGCCGGCCATCCGGAGCAGACGGCATCGTCGGTCCGGATGGTGGGGGAGACCTCCGGTCCTTAACTCTTGCTACGAGACCGGAGGCTTTAGCTGCCCATGGAAGTTAATACACTCACCTGGGCGATCACCATCGCCGTGATCGCCGGGTTCTTCATCTTCGACTTCTACGCCCACGTGCGTACCCCTCACTCCCCGTCGCTGAAGGAATCAGCGTGGTGGAGCCTGTTCTACGTCGCTCTGGCCTGTGCTTTCGGTGTCTTCCTGTGGTTCACCTGGGGTGAACCAGGCGACCCGCACGGCCACGGCATCGAGTTCTTCACCGGTTATGTCACGGAGAAGGCACTCAGCGTGGACAACCTGTTCATCTTCGCGCTGATCATGGGGTCGTTCAAGGTCCCCCGCGAGTATCAGCAGAAGGTCCTGCTCATCGGCATCGCCCTGGCCCTGGTGTTCCGTGGCGTGTTCATCGCCTTCGGTGCCGCCGCCATCGAGGCCTGGTCGGACGTCTTCTACATCTTCGGCATCTGGCTGATGTGGACCGCCTACACCGTCGTCCGCGACGAGGTCCGCGACGAGCCGGCCCGGGATCCCAGCGACATGAAGCTGATCAAGGTGCTCAACAAGGCGGTCCCGGTGGCCGACGAGTTCCACGGTGACAAGCTGATCGTGCGCAAACTGGGCAAGGTCATGGTCACCCCGTTGATGGTCTGCCTGGTCGCCATCGGCATGACCGACCTGATGTTCGCGCTGGATTCGATCCCGGCGATCTACGGCATCACCCAGGAGCCCTACATCGTCTTCACCACCAACGCCCTCGCGCTGCTGGGACTGCGTCAGATGTACTTCCTGTTGGACGGACTGCTCGACCGCCTGGTCTACCTGCCGTACGGCCTGGGCATCATCCTGGCCTTCATCGGTGTGAAGCTGGTGCTGCACGCACTGCACGAGAATGGCCTGCCGTTCATCAACGGCGGCGAGCCGGTCTCCGGTGCTCCTGAGGTCGAGACCGTGACCTCCCTGTTGGTCATCGTCGGTGTGCTGGTCGTGACCATCATCGCCAGCGTCCTGAAGTCCAGGAAGGACGGTGAGGACGGTGAGAACGCCGGCGCTGCCGAGACCGACGCCGACACCACCTCGGACGCTGTGTCGGAGGCACCGGCCGACGCTGACACTGACTCGAAGGTTGAGTCCACCGTCGCGTCCGACGCCGAGGTTGGTATCGGGAATGACGCCGGTACGGACACCGGATCCGGATCCGATGACGGATCCGCCACCACGAAGAACTGACACCACGGACTGAAAGGCACAGTGACCGGCGCACATGCCGGCACGTGAGTCGACACCGCCGTCGTTCCGACGGTGCGAATCGCGAGTCGGGTGGCTGTCTGAGTAGGATATGGGACGTGCAAGAAACTCACGACGGGAACCAGCCAAGCGCAGAAGACCGTACGCAGGACCCCGGGGGTGACCTCACCGGCGTCACGCGGTCGGCGTTCGGCCGTGCGGTGCACCGCTACAGCATCCCCAACGTCCTGACCACGATCCGGATCGCCCTGATCCCGATCTTCGTCTGGCTGCTCGTCGCGGCCGGCCCGCTGGACGGTACCCGGGAACTGGACACCGCCCTGCGCTGGTGGGCATTGTTCGCGTTCTGCCTGCTGATGATCACCGACCAGCTGGACGGCCACCTCGCCCGCAAGTACGAGGTCATCACCGACTACGGCAAACTCGCCGATCCGATCGCCGACAAGGCCTTGATGATTTCGGCGATGGTCACCCTGAACATCCTGGGCGACCTGTGGTGGTGGGTGACCGTGGTCATCGTCGTGCGCGAGCTGGGGATCACCGTCTGGCGGATGGTCCTGGCCCGTCGTGGCAAGGTCGTGCCCGCCTCCAAGGGCGGCAAGCTCAAGACCGTGCTGCAGACCCTGGCCATCGCCATGGTTCTCGCCCCGCTGCCGGACTGGACGGACTGGATCACCATCCCGCTGGTCCTGCTGGCCGTCGCGGTCACCGTGGTGACCGGCATCCAGTACCTGCTGGATTCCCGGAACCGTTCGGACAGCTGAACGGACACCTGAGGTGCCTTCGCCCGAGACCGTGACCGCGACCGTTGCCCGCGAGTTCGTCGCGGCTGCGGAGGAGCGTGGGTTGACGGTCGCCACGGCTGAGTCGTTGACGGCTGGGCGTATCGCGGCCACCATCGCCGACGTCCCGGGAGCCTCGGCGGTGCTGCGTGGCGGACTCATCGTCTACGCCACCGACCTGAAAGGCACCCTGGCAGGGGTCGACGCTGATCTGCTGGACCGGGTCGGCCCGGTTCATCCGGAGGCTGCCGCCCAGCTCGCCCGCGGAGCGGCACGGGTCTGCGGGGCCGATCTGGGGGTGGGGGTGACAGGGGTCGCCGGCCCCGACGCCCAGGACGGCCACCCGGTCGGGGAGGTCTACCTCGCCGTCAGTGTGTTCGCGCAGGCCGACTGCCCGGACCAGGGCACAGTCGTCCATCGTCTGGATGACCGGTGGCACTCCCCGGCCCAGGACATCGGGGCACGGGAGGCCATTCGGAGGGCCACCACGATCCGTGCCCTCGAACTGCTCACCACGCAGGTGGCGGGTGGTCTAGAATTGAAGGGGAACAAACCAGCCCCCACATCCGTTGGAGACGGTGATGGCAAAGCACACTTCGGTCCTTGAGAAAGAACGCCCCGACGTCGACCTGGCGCAGATGGGCGCTGTTCCTGAGCCCGTCGCCGAGCCGCTGTTGCGGGAGGCTCTCGGCGCGACGTTGCGCGGCTTCCGTGAGGATGCCCACCTGACACTCCGGCAGCTCGCCGTCCAGGCGAACGTGAGTCCCGGTTACCTCTCCGAGCTGGAACGTGGCCGCAAGGAGGTCTCCTCTGAACTGCTCGCCAGCGTCTGTGAGGCGCTGGGGGTCCGGGTGTCGCAGACGATCATCGAGGCAGCCTCGATGATGGCACTGGACGCAGCGGCGGCGGAGCTTACGGCGGCAACGCAGGTCACCGTTCCTACCCGCTGATATACTTTTCCCGGTAACAACCCCGACACCAACCCATGCCTGTGACTAGGAGACTGTAGGACCAATGGCAAACCCGTTCGTGAAAGCCTGGAAGTACCTCATGGCACTGTTCGACTCGAAGATCGAGGAGAACGCCGATCCCAAGGTGCAGATCGAACAGGCCATCCAGGAGGCGCAGCACCAGCACCGTCAGCTCTCCCAGCAGGCCGCCGCGGTCATCGGCAACCAGCGTCAGCTGGAGATGAAGCTGAACCGCCAGCTCTCCGAGATCGAGAAGCTGCAGTCCAACACCAAGCAGGCTCTGACCCTGGCGGACAAGGCTCGCGCTGAGGGTGACAACGACAAGGCCGTGCAGTACGAGAACGCTGCCGAGGCCTTCGCCGCCCAGCTGGTCACCGCCGAGCAGGGTGTCGAGGACATGAAGCAGCTGCACGACCAGTCGCTGCAGCAGGCCGACCAGGCGAAGAAGGCTGTGGAGCGCAACTCCATGCAGCTGCAGCAGAAGGTCGCCGAACGCACCAAGCTGCTGAGCCAGCTGGAGCAGGCCAAGATGCAGGAGAAGGTCGCCGACTCCCTGCAGTCGATGGACAAGGCCTCCGGCGCCTCGACCCCGAACCTGGACCAGGTCCGCGACAAGATCGAGCGTCGCTACGCCAACGCGCTCGGCCAGGCCGAGCTGGCGGAGAATTCCGTGCAGGGCCGCATGGCGGAGGTCGAACAGGCCGGCGTGCAGATGGCCGGGCACTCCCGCCTGGAGCAGCTGCGTGCCGAGATGGGTTCCGGCTCCGACCAGGCTGCCGTGGCCGGTGGCGAGAACAAGGCCATCGACCAGGCGCAGCCCGATGCGCAGTCCGTGTCGAATGACGCGGTCGCCCAGAAGATGCGCGAACTGCGCGGCGAGTAGTCGCCTCTGATCCGGGGTGACCCGGATGATCCGTCGACGGCCCGGTCCCTGTGTCAGGGGTCGGGCCGTCGTCGTTTCCTCGGGAAGAAATGCGAAGGGGAGTCGAGGGTACTCTGGTGAAGTATGGGCACTGAAACCACCCCCGGCAACGGGGACGATCGCAGTCGGCCGATCCGGGCCACGACCGAACAGCGTGAGCGTGTGCTCAGGGAACTGTCGGAGGCGACGGCACGGGGACAGCTGGAGATCGGCGAGTTCGACGAGCGTTCCGCCCAGGCCTGGAAAGCCCGGTCAGCGACGTAGCTGGCCGATCTGCTCGATGACATCCTGCCTGATCCGATGGGAATGGTCACCGGTGCGGCACTGCCGCGCACGGACGTCCCGGTCACCAGATTCTCTGACCATGTGACTCCCGTGGTCAGCGGACCTGGTAGCGCGAGGGTGACAGGGGAGGCCGGCGCCAGGTGGACCGTGGCGGTGTTCTCCGGGGCGGAGAAGAAGTCCGGCTGGACCTGTGCCGCCTCACACAATGCGGTCTTTGTGTTCGGTGGCGGGCTCATCGACCTGCGTGAGGCAACTTTCGAGGCCTGCGAGACGGTGATCACCGTGTATGTGGCGTTCGGCGGGGCACAGATGCTGGTGCCTGAGGATGTCCGCGTGGAGGAGCACGGGATCGGAATTTTCGGCGGGTTCGAAAGCAACACGTCCAAGAAAGTCAGGACGCACAACCGTGACCTTCCTGCGGACGTACCGGTGGTGCGGGTACGAGGCGCCGCTGTCTTCGGTGGCGCTGAGGTGAAACGAGTGCCTGTTCGCCCCCGCAGGAGCTGAGGTTTCAGTCGGCCGCACCACGGGCGCGCAGCGCATCGGCGATCGCCCGGGACCGCAGGATCGTCCGCACCACGATAGGCACCCCGAAAGCGGTCAGGGAAGCGCTTGTCGAGCGGGAACCCCGGGCCCGACGAGCGTCGAGGACCTCGTTGACCGCCTGGACCTGCAGCGGGATCAGCCGGATGGTCAACGTCATCGCCAGGGCGACCTGGTCGACCGGAACACCGATACGGGCGGTTGGGGCGAGGATCCGCTCGAAGGTCTCCATCAGTACAGAGACCCGTGTGGTCAGGGTCAGTAGGATCGCCGCGGCGATGGCGGAGAGCAGGACCAGGAACATCGTCAACGCCTGCTCGCCGTCGGTACGCCACCACAGCATCAGTGCGATGAAGATCAGCAGCGGCAACGCCCCGGACAACTGACGGACGAAGAGTCTCGCCGGGATCCTGGCGACGGCAGCAGTCAGCACGACCATGCCCACGCTCACCGCAGCCCACTGCCAGGTGGAGACGAAGATCGCGGTGCTCAGGATGAACACGGTCAGGACCAGGAGCTTGATCCCGGCCGGGGCACGGTGGACCACCGTGTTTCCGGGGGAGTAGACCCCGAGTGGGACGCGGGAGGTGCTGATCATTGTTGGCACACCTCGTTCATCCGTCGGATGTAGCGGTCGATGACCTCGCCGGGCTGGCCGTCGTCCACGACCTGGCCGTTGTCGATGCACAGGGTACGCTCGGCGTCGGCGGCGAGTTCGAGATCGTGGGTGACCATGATCAGCTGCTGCGGCAGGGCGTCGAAAGTGCGACGCAGCCGATTGCGGTTGACCAGGTCCAGCAGGCATGACGGTTCGTCGGCGACGATGACCTGCGGAGTCAGGGCCGTGATCGAGGCCAGCGCGAGCATCTGCTTCTCACCGCCGGAGAGCAGGTGCGGGGACTGCTCGTTCTTTCCGGCCAGGCCCACGGCGGCGAGGGACTCGTCGACTTTCGTGGCGATCTCCTCGCGCGACAGGCCGGATCCACGCAGTGAGAAGGCGACGTCCTCGGCGACGGTAGGCATGATGATCTGGTTGTCGGGGTCGGAGAACAGGAAGCCCACGGCACCGCGAACCTTGCGGCCGCGGCGTCCCACCTCCACCCCGTTGACCTGTACGGTACCGCTCGTTGCCGGTGTGAGGGCGTTGATCATACGGATCAACGTCGATTTGCCGGAGCCGTTGGCGCCGATGATGCTGATCCGCTGTTCGGTGAGGTCCAGGGTGACCGGTTCAAGCAGGGTGGTGCCGTCGACCTGGACGCCTGCATGATCGAAAGTGACCGTCATCTAGGCCGCGACCTTCTCCTCGCTGGCGGAACGGTCCGGCTGACGGGGCCCGCGGGACGGTGCGAGGTCCGGGATGGCGCGCAGCACCGCCGCGGCGATCAGGGCGGCGGCGACGACCTTGATGATGTCGCCGGGGATGAAGGCACCATTGGAGGTCAGGGCACCGACGAAGTCCATGCCGGTGCGCAGCATCAGCCCGATGGTTCCGCAGATGTACTGCACGACCACTCCGACCAGGCCGGCGATGGTGAACACGACCAGGCGTCCCGTGTTCGAGCGCGGAGCGAGCTGGGCGATGAGACCGATGACCACGGCTGCGACGATGTAGCCGAAGATGTAGCCGACGGTCGGGCCGGACACCGCGGCGATCGCGGGCTTCCAGCCGGCCATGTTCGGCACGCCGACGAAGCCGACGGCGATGAACAGCGTGACGGCGAGTCCGCCGCGCTTCCATCCCAGGATCATGGCGGCCAGTGCCACGCCCATGTTCTGCAGGACGATCGGGACACCAAGGGCTCCGATCGGGACGGTGATGCCGCCGAGCACGATGATCAGGGCGGCGAAGGCCGCGATCAACGCAATGTCGGCGGCTGTGGAACGGGAGGATGGTGTCGTCATGGAAAGAACTTTAGCCGGTTCACTGTACGGCGTTCAACACAGTGTCCGTGGTGCCTGCCCGTGCTGCCCGGAGTGTGCGGTCTGTTAGCGTGGGAGTCATGAGACGCACCGAGTTCGACAGGTTGGTCACCGGGGAGTTCGGCGATTCCTTCGGTACCTGGATCGCCGGTAGTCATGTCCTGCAGTCGCTCGGACGGACATCGGCCGAGTTGATCGAACAGGGGCACGATCTTCGGGAGATCTGGCTGTCGTTGTGCGATGATTTCGATGTCCCGTCGGACCGGCGGTTGGGCGAGGACCTGTGAGCTGACCTGTAAGTTCCGATCATGCCGGTCGGGTGTTCGACTTACTTTCGGCCCAATTGCGTTGATCGAACACAGGTTCGTGTATTCTCGTTGGTGTCCGCCCTGCACGGTAGAAATGGGGACCAGAACGTTGGCCCGGGATCACCGCTGACGGGAACCCCGGCACTACCGCCGGAGTCTATCTCCGGTAAAGGCCCGCTGACTGAACCAAGCACCGAACGAATCGAGGACTGAGATGGCCACCAGGAAGAAGACCGCTGCAGCCGGAAACGCCGCCAACGACCGGCAGAAGGCGCTCGATCTCGCGATGTCGCAGATCGAGAAGGATTTCGGCAAGGGGGCGGTGATGCGTCTGGGTGACGACAACCGCCCGCCGATCCAGGTGATCTCCTCCGGCAACATCGCCATCAACGTGGCGCTGGGTATCGGAGGATTCCCGCGCGGCAGGGTCGTGGAGATCTACGGTCCGGAGTCCTCGGGTAAGACCACGGTGGCCCTGCACGCCATCGCCGAGGCCCAGCGGGCCGGTGGCATCGCCGCGTTCGTCGATGCCGAGCACGCCCTGGACCCGGACTACGCCCGGAAGCTCGGCGTGGACACCGACAACCTGTTGGTGTCCCAGCCCGACACCGGTGAGCAGGCACTCGAGATCGCCGATATGCTGGTTCGTTCCGGCGCCATCGACATCATCGTGGTCGACTCCGTGGCGGCACTGACCCCGAAGGCCGAGATCGACGGCGACATGGGTGACAGCCACGTCGGCCTGCAGGCCCGCCTGATGAGCCAGGCGCTGAGAAAGATGACCGGTGCCCTGCACCAGACCGGGACCACCGCGATCTTCATCAACCAGCTGCGCGAGAAGATCGGCGTGATGTTCGGTTCCCCGGAGACCACCACCGGCGGTAAGGCCCTGAAGTTCTACGCCTCGGTGCGTTGTGACGTGCGCCGGATCCAGACCCTCAAGGACGGTCAGGATGCGGTGGGCAACCGTACCAAGATGAAGATCGTCAAGAACAAGGTCTCCCCGCCGTTCAAGATCGCCGAGTTCGACATCCTCTACGGTGAGGGTGTGTCCCGTGAAGGATCGATCATCGATCTCGGTGTCGACAACGGCATCGTGAAGAAGTCGGGCTCCTGGTACACCTACAAGGGTGACCAGCTGGGGCAGGGCAAGGAGAAGGCCCGTGAGTTCCTGAAGACCAACCCGGACCTGTGCGCCGAGATCGAGGACAAGATCATGCAGACGCTGCAGGCTGGTCCGTACGCCGCGAAGTCCGGTGCCGTCGCGGCCGAGTCCGACGAGATGGACGTTCCGGGCATGGAGTCCGGTGCCGGCGCAACCGACCCGGACAATGTGCCGATCAGTGTGGTGCCGACCTTCGACGACGAGGACGATGACTAAGTCCGATGACTGAGTTCGCCTCCGACGAGCCTGGCATGGGCCACGGCCCTGACGGCCAGGGGAAGACGGTGGAGAAGGTCAGGGCGCTGCAGGAGGCCATTGCCGCGGTCCAGGCTGACGGTGGTGCCGAGCCGATCGTCGACGCCCTGCTGGAGGAACGGCTGGCACCGTTGAAGGCCAAGGCCCAGCGTCTGGTCAGCCACCGCGACCGCTCTGTGCACGAACTCCGGCAGCGATTGGGGGAGGTCACCTCGTCCGATGGCACACCAGTCGATACCGAATTGGTGGAGATGGTGGTCGAACGGTGCATCGCCAACGGCATGGTCGATGACCAGCGGTTTGCTTACGAGTGGGTCCGGCAGCGTCAGTACAACAAGAAGAAGTCGGTGTCCGCGCTGCGCCGCGAACTACACGACAAAAAGGTCCCGGCAGACATCATCGAGGATGCGCTGTCACAGGTCGACCAGGACGAGCAGGACGAGATCCTGCAGTCACTGGTGACGAAGAAAGCGGGCACCGTGAAAACGGTGCCCGCTGACCGGGGGGAGTACGACAAGGCACTGCGCCGCATCGTCGGGGTAGCTGCCCGCCGGGGGTTCCCGGAGGGCCGTAGTCTCACCGCCGCCCGGGCCGCGCTGGATGAGCGCATCTCAGAACTCGGCGGCTGAACCGCCGGGCCCAGGCGAGATCCCGCCGGGGCAGGAGATCATCGGCCCGGCTTGCCTAGTCAGTGCCGGGACGTAGGTCCTTGTGCCCTTCGGCGTGCCAGTCGACATTCACGCTGTCCTTGGTCTCCAGGCCCTGGTCGGGCTGGTGGGGGACCTTGGCAACGATATTGCGGCGGGCACGCCCCGCACGCAGCTGCTGCTCGATACGCTCCGCCAGCTTCGACAGACCGAAGTTGATCAGGATCATGATCGCAGCAACAGCCAGCAGCGCCGGCAGCATCGCACCGTAGAACTCGCCGAGCTGACGCCCCGACCGGACGACCTCGACGAAGCCGATGGCGTAACCCAGCGCCGAATCCTTCAGCGCAATGACCATCTGGGAGACGATTGCCGGCAGCATCGCGGCCACGGCCTGCGGCAGCAGGACCTTGCGCATCGTCTGGCCCCAGGACATGCCCAGGGCGTAGGCAGCCTCGGACTGGCCCTTCGGCAGCGACTCGATACCCGAGCGCAGCACCTCGGCGATGACCGAGCCGTTGTACAGCGTCAGAGCGAAGACCACGGCCGCAAGACCCAGGTACTGCGACGGGAAGACCCCGTAGAAGCCGAACACGGCATAGCCGAAGAGAATCAGCACCAGCACCGGAATGGAACGGAAAAGCTCGACGACGATGCCGCAGAACCAACGCACCGCGCGATTCGTCGAGAGTCGTCCGATCCCGAACACGGCACCGAAGATCAGGGAGAAGACGATCGACAGCAGTGCTGCGCCGATCGTCGCCAACAGACCCGGGAGAATGTAGGTGGTCCAGGTGCTGCCCTCGAGGAAGATGTTCCACTTGTCGGCGTCGAGCTGACCGCCGTCGTTGAGCTTCCACAGCACCCAGGCCAGGATCGCCAAGAGGGCGATGGTGGTGATGACCGTCAGGATTTTGTTGAAACGCACCGCCCGGGGGCCGGGGGTGTCATAGAGAACTGTCGCACGTGCAGACATCAGCGCTTCACCGCCCAACGCTTACCCGCCCAGCCGAAGAACAGGCCGGTCGGGAGGGTGAGAATGATGAAGCCTGCCGCGATGATCGCGGTAATGACGAACAGGTCACTGGCATAATTCTCCGTCATGGTCTTCATCAGCAGCGACGCCTCGCCGACGCCGATGACTGAGGCGATGGTGGTGTTCTTGATCAGGGCGATCAGGGTGTTGCCCAGCGGAACGATCGCGCCACGGAACGCCTGGGGGAAGACGACGTAACGGAAGTTCTGCATGAAGCCCAGGCCCAACGAGCGGGCGGCCTCAGCTTGACCGAAAGGCACCGTGTTGATGCCCGAGCGCAGCGACTCGGCCACGAAGGTCGAGGTGTACAGGATGAACGCCAGCACCGCGAGTCGGAAGTTCTGCTGTTCGACGAAAGCACCACTGCTCTCATTCGCCAGCAGCAGATTCAGCTGGTAGTACAGGCCCATGGTCATCAGCAGGGCGACCAGGGTCAGGGGGGTGTTGCGCACGATGTTGATGTACGCGGTGGAGACGGTCCGCAGGATGCCCATCGGGCAGACCCGCATCGCCGTGAGGATCACGCCGAGGATCAGGGCGCCGATCGCTGACCAGAACGACAGCTTGATCGTCACCCAGAACACCGGGAGCAGTTCGGGGCCCATTTCGGCCCATAGATCGGGATTCATGTTGTTCTACCTCCTTCTTCCTTCCGGTCAGGACTCTTCTGTGAAGGAGAGGTCGCCGATATTCGGCTTGGGGCCGATCTCGAAATCTTCACCGAGGTTGTCGCGTGCCATGGTCTCGAAGGCGCCGGAGTCGTGCATCTCCTCCAGTGCCTCGTTGACGGCATCGACGTCCGCGTCGTTGCCCTTGGGCAGGCCGATGCCGTAGTTCTCGTCGGTCCAGTAGGAGCCGTCGTCGTTCTGCAGTTCGATGACCTGGAACTCGTCGCCGTAGCGTTCCAGGAAGCGCTGCGCGAAACCGGCCAGGATGGTCGTGTCGGTGGTGGTGGCGTCCACCACCCCCTGCTTCACACCTTCGGCGCAGGCGGCGTAGGTGTCGAACTCCTGGAGCTGGACCCCGGGGAGCTCCGCCTTGACCTGCTGGGCCGGGGTGGAGCCGGAGACCGAGCACAATCGGGTGCCGTCGGCGACGTCCTCCAGGCCCCTGATGGCATTGTCGGCATCGATCAGCAGTCCCTGGTGGGTTACCAGGTAGGGCCCGGCGAAGTCCACGGCGTCCAGGCGTCCGGCGTTGATCGAGTAGGTGGCGGCGATCATGTTGACCTCGCCGTTGCTGATCAACTGCTCACGCTGGGCGGAGGGGGTTTCGCGCCAGGTGATGTCCGGCATGTCCCAGCCGTTCTTGTCCGCGATGTACTTGACCACGTACTCGGAGACCTCGACGTCCAGACCGACGAACTCCTTGTCCGGGGTGCGCTCGCCGAGACCGGGCTGGTCGTACTTGGTGCCCAGGGTGACGCTGCCGTCACGGATGTCGTCGAGCAGGGAGCGCGGTTCGGTGCTGCCGCAGGCCGCCAGGGCCACGACCCCGGCGGCGGCGACCACCGTCGCGGTGACCCGCCGGAGCACGCCGGTGCGTCCTCTCGTGGATGAATGTGTCTTCAGATTCCTCACGGTCAGATCGCCTCCCTAGTGGCCGTGGATCTTGGCCAGGAAGTCCTTGGCGCGATCCGACTCAGGGTTGGTGAAGAAGGTCTCCGGATCGGTGTCCTCGACGATGGCACCGTCGGCCATGAACAGGATCCGGTCGGCGGCCTTGCGGGCGAAGCCCATCTCGTGGGTCACCACGACCATGGTCATACCGCCGGCGGCGAGGTCGGCCATGACGTCCAGCACCTCGTTGATCATCTCCGGGTCAAGCGCGGAGGTCGGCTCGTCGAAGAGCATCACCTTCGGCTCCATGGCCAGGGAGCGGGCGATGGCCACGCGCTGCTGCTGGCCACCGGAGAGCTGGGCGGGATACTTCTCGGCCTGGACGGCGATGCCCACGCGGTCGAGCAGCCGGTCAGCGGCCTTGTTGGCCTCCGCCTTGGGGGTCTTGCGGACCTTCAACGGTCCCAGGGTGATGTTGTCCCGGATGGTCATGTGGCTGAACAGGTTGAAGGACTGGAAGACCATGCCGACTTCCGAGCGCAGCCGGGCGAGGTCCTTACCCTCCTCAGGCAGGAGCTCACCGTTGATGTGGATCTCTCCGCTGTCGATGGTCTCCAGGCGGTTGATCGTGCGGCACAACGTGGACTTACCGGAACCGGAGGGGCCGAGAACAACGACGACCTGGCCGGCCGGAATATCGAGGTTGATGTCCTTCAGGGCCTGGAAGTCCCCGAAGTACTTGTTCACCCCACTCAACTCGATCATGGTGGCATTCTCGTTAACTGTCATAGGCGAAGTCTACTGCTGTGGTGGGTCGAAGGGGGAAACCAAAAAGGGACTTCACGATGAAGAATGTGTAAATCCGAGGATTCGGCAGGTAGTGGCACCTCGACTAGACTGGGCCGACGTGGCTGATACCCCAATCACAGCAGAGAAGACCAGCGACTACAGGGCCGATGGCGCCGGAGTGCCGCGCACCTACGAGGTGCGGACCTTCGGCTGCCAGATGAACGTCCACGACTCCGAGCGACTCTCGGGGCTTCTGGAGGACTCCGGTTACGTGTCGGCGAGCCGGACCGGTGCGTCCACACCCGACGTGGTGGTCTTCAACACCTGCGCGGTGCGTGAGAACGCCGACAACCGGCTCTACGGCACCCTCGGGCAGCTGAAGAAGGTCAAGGACGCCCACCCGGGGATGCAGATCGCCGTCGGCGGTTGCATGGCGCAGAAGGACAAGGACACCGTCGTCGCCAAGGCCCCGTGGGTGGACGTGGTCTTCGGCACGCACAACATCGGTTCGCTGCCGGCACTGCTGGCACGCAGCGCCCACAACCAGCAGGCCGAGGTGGAGATCCTCGACTCTCTGGAGCAGTTCCCCTCGGTGCTGCCGGCCAAGCGCGAGTCCGCCTACGCCGGCTGGGTCAGCGTGTCGGTGGGCTGCAACAACACCTGCACCTTCTGCATCGTGCCCTCGTTGCGCGGCGCGGAGCAGGACCGGCGCCCCGGCGACATCCTGGCCGAAGTGCAGGCACTGGTCGACCAGGGGGTCACCGAGGTCACGCTGCTGGGCCAGAACGTCAACGCCTACGGCGTGAACTTCTCCGACCCCACCCTGGAACGTGACCGTAGCGCCTTCTCGAAGCTGCTGCGGGCCTGCGGCGAGATCGAGGGCCTGGAGCGGCTGCGTTTCACCAGTCCGCACCCGGCGGAGTTCACCGACGACGTCATCGAGGCGATGGCCGAGACCCCGGTCGTCTGCCCGCAGCTGCACATGCCGCTGCAGTCCGGCTCCGACAAGGTGCTCAAGGAGATGCGCCGGTCCTACCGCTCGAAGCGGTTCCTGGGGATCCTGGACAAGGTACGTGACCGGCTGCCGGACGCGGCGATCACCACCGACCTCATCGTCGGCTTCCCGGGTGAGACCGAGGAGGATTTCCAGGAGACCCTGCGGGTCGTCGAGGAGTCCCGCTTTAGCAGCGCCTACACCTTCCAGTACTCGCCGCGTCCCGGCACCCCGGCCGCCGGGTACGCCGACCAGGTGCCGAAGGCTGTGGTGCAGGACCGCTACGAGCGACTGATGGCACTGCAGGACCGGATCAGTGCCGAGGAGAACGCCGCCCAGGTCGGACGCTGCGTCGAACTGCTGGTGCAGGACGGTGGGGGACGTAAGAACGCCGAGACCAAGCGCATGTCCGGACGTGCCCGCGACGGCCGCCTGGTGCACTTCGACCCCGGTGAGGTGCCGGTGCGTCCCGGTGACATCGTCGAGGTTACCGTGACCGGTTCGGCCCCGTTCTTCCTGCTGGCGGATTCCGGGGTCCACACCCACCGCCGGACCAGGGCGGGGGACTTGTCGGAGGCAGGGACGGTGCCGACCACCGCTCCCATCCCCACCACCGGTGCCGGACCGGGTGCTGGCACAGTGGTGGGAGTTGGACTTGGGCTGCCGGGGATCGGACGCCCCAGTGGTTCCACACAAGACCTGGGACTGACCCAGGCAGGAGCATCACAGGGAGGATGCGGCTGTGAGTGATAGGGCGAGCAAGAAGGCCAGCAAGAACGCCAGCGGCACTGATGTCGCGAAGGCCAGCGACACAGACGCTGCGGCGGCTGACCGGCAGGAGATCAACTCCCGCCGGGCGGCGGCGATCGACAAGCACATCGCCGAGCTGCAGGAGCAGAACGGTGGTGACCTGGCCCGCGCCGAGCGTGCGGCGGCGGGGACGATCGTGCTGGGTGGCGCCCTGCCGATGCTGCTCTGTGGCGGGATCCTCATGCTGGTGGTGATGTTCATGCCACACTCCGGTTCCGTCCACACCTATGACGTCCTGCTCAACTCCGATCGGGCGCAGGCCTTCGTGACGACGCTGCCGGAGCGGATCTACGCCTGGCTGTCGCTGGTCGGTGGCGTGCTTCTGACCTTCGGTACGGTGTTCTCCCGCTCGTCCCTGGTCGCCTGGGTGAACTGGATCGTCTGCGGGATCGGCTGGGTCTACGCGGTGCTCGCCATCGGTATGCGGCAGTCCCGACCACCGACAGAGCCGGGAGAGGGCCCCGGTATCGCCCTGATCCTGGGGTTCATCGGGATGGTGTTCATCTTCATCACGCTGTCGAGCCGCCTGCTGCGTCGTGGCGCGGTGCAGAAGGAGATCGCAGCCCGCCGACGCACCTTGGCCGACCAGGACGAGGAGTCCCGGGCCAAGCAGCTGGTGCTGCGCACCGGCCTGGCGCCGGTGGTGGCCGAGGATCTCGCCAACCCGGCCGACAACCGACGGAACCGTGTCCGGGCCCGACGGGAGTCGCAGGCCACGGGGCAGTCCACGTCGGAGTCGGCACCGGAGTCATCGTCGACCGACGAGCAGCACTAGTCCTCGGCAGCCTGGGCCGCCGTCTTTGCCCACTCGGCCCACTGGTCGGCCTGGTCGCGAAGCTCGGCGGCCTTCTTGGCACGACCGGCCTTCTCCGCATCCTCGGCCGAGGACCGCAGCTGATCGACCTTCGCCTGGAACTGGGCGACACGTGCCTCGACCTCAGGGTCGGTACGGCGCCACTGCTGCTCGGCGAAATCGGCGACGCGGGATTCCAGGACTCCGATCTTTTCGTCGAACTCGCGCACCCGGGCACGCGGCACGAAACCGATCTCGTCAAACTTCTCCTGTAGTTCCCGCAGCACCTCACGTGCCCGGTCCAGGCCGGACTCCGGGTCGATCTTCGCGTCGTACTCGTCGAGCAGCGCCTGCTTGGCCACAGCATTGTCCTCGAACTCGGCGTCCTTACGGCGGTTGTCGGCGTCCTTGGCCCCGAAGAAGTGGTCCTGGGCGGCACGGAACTGCGCCCACAGCCGATCATCATCGGCACGCTGCGCCCGACCAGCGGCCTTCCACTCACCCATCAGGTCACGGTAGGCACGTGCGGTCTCGTTCCAGTCCGTGGAGTCCTGCATGGCCACGGCGCGGGCGACGAGGTCCTGCTTGCGACGCTTCACCGCCCCACGCTGCTTGTCTAGGTCGGCGAAGTGTGCGCCGCGCCGCTGGTTGAAACTCTCCCTCGCGGTACGGATCCGCTTCCACAGTGCATCGTTGACGACCCGCTCGCCGCCACCGAGGGTGCGCCACTCATCGACGATGGCACGCATCCGGTCGCCGTCGGCCTTCCAGTTCTCGCCCTCGGCGGCGATGCGCTCGGCCTCGACGGTGAGCTCCTCGCGACGCTGCGCCGCCTGGCTGACCACTTTCCCGGCACGTTCCAGGATCCCGGCCAGGCGGGTGTCCAGGGCAGGCACGTCGCCGAGGATGTCCGCGGTGGGCAGACTCTCCTGGATCCGGGTGGCGTCGGCACTGATGCGCTCGACCTCCTCCGGGTGACTCTCGAGCCGGGCGTCAAGCAGGCCGACCTCGGTGGCGACGTCGGCGTAGCGGCGTCCGAAGTGGGCCAGGCCCTCCTCCGGGGTACCGGCCTGCCAGACGCCGATCTGCCGCTCCGGCGGGCCGGTGAGCCACACTGCACCGTCGTCGTCGATGCGTCCGAACTTGGCGGCGACCTGCGGGTCGGCGTAGTCGGGGCCGGTGGCGGCAGCGGGGGCCGTCGGGGACGCAGCCCCGGCAACTGTCGCGGGAGTCGGGCGCTTGCTGGTGCTCACGTTCTGTCCAGGCCGGGGACCCGGCTTCGGGGCGTTCATCGATGATCCTCACCGTCGGTCGTCTGGTTTCCTGCCAGTATGTCAGAGCGGCCCCGGCCGCCCCGTAGAATGGTCATCCATGACCACCACACGCAGCTCCTCCGGCGCCCCGGTGCCTCCCCGTCCGGTGGCGGTGGTCGGGCCGACCGGGTCCGGTAAGTCGGAGGTCGCCCTGGCCATCGCCGAAGCAGCCGATGGTGAAGTGGTGAACATCGACTCGATGCAGCTCTACTCGGGCATGGACATCGGCACGGCGAAGCTCCCGGTGGATCTGCGTCGGGGGATCGTGCACCACCAGTTCGACGTCCTCGACGTCACCGAGACCGCCTCGGTGGCGGCATACCGGGACGCCGCGGTGGCGGACGTGGAGGACATCCGGAAACGCGGGCGCACCCCGGTGATCGTCGGGGGGTCGATGATGTACGTCCAGGCACTGCTGGACGAGTGGGATCTGCCGCCGACCGATCCCCAGGTCCGCGCCCGGTGGGAGGCGGAACTCCAGCGGATCGGTGTCGAGGCGCTGCACCAGAGGCTGGGGGAGATCGATCCGGAGGCCGCCAAGGTCATCGAGACCCGCGACCCGCGCCGTACCGTGCGCGCCCTGGAGGTCATCGAGCTCACCGGGCGTCCCTTTGCCGCTTCGCAGCCACCGAAAGACCGTCCCACCCGCTGGGACACCAGGATCATCGGGCTGGCCGCCGACCCCGCGTGGCTCAATCCGCGACTGGAGGCCCGGGTGCAGACCATGTTCGACGCCGGGCTTCTCGACGAGGTTGCCGCACTTCGCGCCCGGGGCTTACGACGGGACTCCACCGCCGGCCAGGCGATCGGCTACGCCCAGGTCCTCGACCATCTCGCCGGTGAGCTGAGCCTGGACGAGGCCGTGGAGCAGACGGTGATCGGCACCCGGCGGTACGCCCGCCGGCAGCGGGCCTGGTTCCGCCGCGATCCACGTATCGAGTGGTTCGACGCTGCGGAGCCCGGGGTGACCGACCGGATCGTGGCCGCGGTGACCACCCCCGCCTGGACCGGCGACTAGACTCTGGTGTCATGGTTGAGATCGACATCGTCAAGGGCCACGGCACCGGCAACGACTTCGTGGTCGTCCCGGATCCAGGCGCAGACCTGGAGCTGACCACCGAACGCATCCAGGCCCTGGCCGACCGGCACCGCGGTGTCGGCGCGGACGGGGTGATCCGTATCGCCACCGCCGGCGTCCTGGTCGATGCCGGGGTGTTGGACGCTCTGCCTGAGGGTGTGGATGCCGACGACTGGTTCATGGACTACTACAACGCCGATGGCTCGATCGCCGAGATGTGCGGCAACGGCGTCCGCGTGTTCAGCCACGCGCTGCGCGCCCTGGGGTTCACCGACGCCACCGAGATCCCGGTCGGCACCCGCGCCGGACGCCGCGACGTGGTCGTGCATTCCGCCGACACCACGGACGCCGAGGTGAGTGTGGGGATGGGCGTGCCGCGGACCTTCGGTACCTCCGTGGCGAGACAGGACGACGTCACCTTCGAGGGACTGGCCGTGGACATGGGCAACCCGCATCTGGCGTGTGTCGTCCCGGGCCTGGATCCGGCCGGGCTGGCGGCCCTCAATGTCGGTCTGGTCCCGACGTGGGATGACCGGGTGTTCCCGGACGGGGTGAACCTGGAACTCGTCACCGCGCTGGACGATGGCACAGTGCATATGCGTGTCCACGAGCGAGGGGTGGGGGAGACCTTGTCCTGCGGGACGGGGACGGTCGCCGCCGCTGTCGCCGCTGTTGCTGCGGAACGGAACAGCGGGCAGGACGGAGGAGCAGGGGCGGCCGCAGCCGACCGGACGGTGCGGGTGGTGATCCCCGGCGGCGAGGTCGAGGTGACGTTGAGCGCCGAGGGCCCGGCGGTGCTGCGTGGCCCGTCCCGCCTGGTGTTCTCCACCCGCGTCACCGTCTGAGTCCGGCCGGGGGTGACCGAGAGCCCGGCGGGGAGATCAGCCTCGGCGGGCCTCTGCGGCGTCCCGGCGGGCGCGCTCCCACATCGAGCTGAGCGCCACCGCACGCTGGTCTGTCTCGGTGAGCAGCGCCGTCAACGATGACACATCGGTCAACTCCCGCGCCCGGTCCGGAAGCTCATTCAGGAACTGTTCGCATGCGTCGGCGGCGGAGTGGAAGCGACGCACGCTGGAGACCTCCGACGCCGGGTCGAGCAGGGTCGGACGGTGCACCTCCCGGTCGCGGACGTGCTCGGGCGCGTGGGATCGCCGGAACGTCTCCCAGTCGTCCAGGACGACCGAGACATCGGTGGAGGACAGGGCGACGGAGTTCCGCAGCGACTCCAGCTCATGGGCGGAGTCACGCCGCAGCACCAACGCGGTGCCGACAACGACGACTGCGCAGGTCAGCAGAACCCCCACCACCCCCAGGGCGCGAACCAGCACCAGGCTCACCACCGTCAGAACAAGCAGCGCCACCAGGTGTCCGCGGGCGGTGATCCGGCGGGACGTGGTGTGGTTGACCGCGGAGTGGCTTAGCTGGGGCCGGTCATCAGCCACAGGATCCTCCGCAGCCTCCTGACCCGCAGCCGCAGCCTCCGGAAGAGCAGGACGCCGGATCAACGGCGGTGGCGGTGAACTGGACATCGCCGGACAAGATCGTCCCGGTGGTGATCTCCGGGGTGTCGGGGGAATCAGGGACCACGACGGTGAAGGCGAAGGGGGCGTTGACGGTGCACACCCAGAAACGCTGTCCGGTCAGTGCGGTCGTCCGGCGGTCGGCCGAGGCGACCTCCACGGCGATGGTGGCCGTGGAGTGCGGTGCCGTGGCGCCGGAGTTCAGGTCGGCCATGCCCTTGGACTCCACGGTGCCGACCCGGAGGACGCCGGCCATCGCGGCGTCCTCCGGGGTGGTGTGGACGCCGACGTTGGCGGCGAGTGCGGACACCTGCACCGGCTGGTACTCCAGCGCACCCTCCTCCGAGAGCAGCGGGCCCTGGGCGACCGTCGCGGTGACCGAGGCGATCACCGGCGCGCCCTGACCACGGACCTGCAGCAGGGGAGTGTCCGCCACGATGTCGAGCACACCGACGATGTCGTCGATCATGCTCAGGTGCGCAGCGGTCTCCACCCCGCCACTGAAGCTGGCGAAGGATCCGTAGGGCTCCACGGCCAGGATCACCAGCCGTGCCCCACTCGGGTCGTCGTACTGCAGCACCTGGCCGTCCCGGACCTCCCCGGTGACCCGTAGAGCCCCTGACCCGTAGGCGGCCTCCAGTGCGTCCTGCCATCGGGTGAACTCCAGCCCGACACTCCTCAACTCCGGAATCATAGGTGCGATCCTACTCTCTGGGCGCAGACGTGGAAAGATGGAGGGGGATGACAGACAACGAAGAGACCACCGTCGGCGATCTGGACCTTGAACAGCGCTCCAGTCTTCGCCGACTCACCCGCGGAACCAACGTCCACTCCACCGAGCAGGACGACGGTTACGACGTAGAGTACCGAAAGCTCCGCCTGGAGAAAGTGGTGCTCGTCGGCGTGTGGACCGACGGCTCACTCGCGCAGATCGAGGCGCGGCTCGACGAGCTCGCCGCACTGGCGGAGACCGCCGGTTCCGAGGTCGCCGACATGCTTTACCAGCGGCGGGACAAGCCCGACGCGGGAACCTACATTGGTTCCGGCAAGGTCGAGGAGCTCCGCCAGGTCGTCGTGGAGACCGGTGCCGACACCGTCATCGCCGACGGTGAGCTCAGCCCCGGCCAGATGATCGCCCTGGAGAAGGCGCTGGACGTCAAGGTCATTGACCGGACCATGCTGATCCTCGACATTTTCGCCCAGCACGCCAAGTCCAAGGAAGGTAAGGCGCAGGTCGCCCTGGCCCAGCTGGAGTACCTGATCACCCGGGTGCGTGGCTGGGGTGGCGCCCTGTCACGACAGGCCGGCGGTCGTGCCGGAACCAACGGTGGTGTGGGTCTGCGTGGCCCCGGTGAGACCAAGATCGAGGCCGACCGTCGACGGCTGCGTACCGAGATGGCCCGGCTGCGCCGCGAGATCGCAAGCATGAAGAAGGCCCGCGACGTCAAGCGCAGCCGCCGTGACTCCTCGGCGATCGCCAAGATCGCCATCGCCGGGTACACCAACGCCGGAAAGTCCTCACTGCTCAACTCCCTGACAGGGGCGGGTGTGCTGGTGGAGGACGCCCTGTTCGCCACCCTGGACCCCACTACCCGGCGTGCCGAGCTCGCCGACGGTCGGGCCGTGGTGTTCTCCGACACCGTCGGTTTCATCCGCTTCCTGCCGACCCAGTTGGTTGAGGCTTTCCGCTCGACACTGGAGGAGGTCATGGCCGCCGATGTCGTACTGCACGTCGTTGACGGTTCCGACCCCTTCCCGATGGAGCAGATCGCCGCGGTGAACAAGGTCATCGGGGAGATCTCCGAGGAAGTGGGGGAGCAGGCCCCGCCGGAGATCCTGGTCGTCAACAAGATCGACCAGGCCGACCCGGTCGTGCTGGCGGAGCTGCGCAGTCGCCTCGACGATGTCGTCTTCGTCTCCGCGGCCACCGGTGAGGGGATCGAGGAGTTGGAGAGTCGGCTGGAGCTGTTCCTCAATTCCCTGGATGAGCGGGTCGTCCTGCAGGTCCCGTTCCACCGTGGCGATGTCGTGGCCCGCCTGCACGAGTACGGCACCGTGCTCAACGAGGAGTACACCGAGGACGGCACCCGGGTGGACGTCCGGTTGCCGGGCGTGCTGGCGGCGGAACTCAAGGAGTTCCGCGTCACCGACTGAGACCAGGTTCCGGGGGCCTGACCGGGTATCATCAACCGCGTGAAAAACAACCCCTTCTTCGGCTGGACGCTGCACGGCGACGGCAAGACCATCCAGCCCGGGGCCGTGGTCGCCCCCGATGAGAGACTGACCTGGCCACGCACGATCGGTATCGGCATGCAGCATGTCATCGCCATGTTCGGCGCCACGCTGCTGGTGCCGACCCTGACCGGCTTCCCGGTGAACGCCACCCTGCTGTTCTCCGGACTCGGCACGATCATCTTCCTGTTGATCACCCGCAACCGGGTGCCGTCGTACCTGGGCAGTTCCTTCGCCTTCATCGCCCCGCTGACCGCCACCCAGCAGGACGGTTTCGCCGCCCAGCTCGGCGGTGTCATGGTCGCCGGCCTGGTGCTGATCCTGGTTGGCGTGATCGTCGCCGCCGCCGGACGACGTCTCCTTGATGCGGTACTGCCCCCGGCGGTCACCGGTGCCATCGTCGCCCTGATCGGCCTGAACCTGGCACCGACCGCGGCATCCAACTTCTCGGAGCAGCCGCTGGTCGCCGCGGTCACCCTCGCCGCCGTCCTCATCGTGACCGTGGCCGGGCGTGGGATGGTCGGACGTCTCGGCATCCTCATCGGAGTCATCATCGGCTGGCTCTTCGCCGTGGTCTCCGGCAATCTGGCGGACGGGGCGGCCGACACCATCGCCGAGGCCGACTGGATCGGGTTGCCGCAGTTCGCCACCCCTGAGTTCCAGCTCAGCGCGGTGTTGTTGACGCTGCCGGTGGTGGTCGTCCTGATCGCCGAGAACGTCGGGCACGTCAAGGCCGTGGCCGGGATGGCCGGACGCAACCTCGACGGTGAGACCGGTCCGGCCCTGATCGGTGACGGCATCGCCACGACCCTGGCCGGTGGTCTCGGCGGTTCGGGTACCACCACCTACGCAGAGAACATCGGTGTGATGGCGGCGACGAAGGTCTACTCGACCGCGGCCTACTGGGTGGCGGCAGTCACGGCGATTGCGCTGGCTTTCATCCCGAAGTTCGGAGCGGTCATCAACACCATCCCCGTCGGCGTACTGGGCGGGGCCACGATGGTCCTCTACGGGATGATCGGCCTGCTGGGTATCCGGATCTGGCAGGACAACAACGTCAACCTCACCAACCCGGTGAACCTCGCCGCTGCGGCGGCTGCCCTGGTCGCCGGAATCGGCAACCTGACCATCGAGATCGGCTCGTTGTCCCTGGAGGGCATCATGTGGGGCTCGGTGGGGATCATCGTGGGCTACCCGGTGCTCAAGTGGCTCTACGAGCATGTCGGCGAGGGACGCGACTTCTCGGTGCGCGACTACTACCTGCGTAGCTGAGACACCAAAGCCGGCAGGCCACGGGACGACCTGCCGGCAGGAGTGGGGGTGGGAAAGACTACTCGGCGTCGAGGTCCTTGACGATCAGCGCGGCGATGGCCTCGACAGCCTCGGCGTTGTCGGAGGTCACGGTCACCTCATCGCCCTTCTCGGCACCCAGGGCCATGATCATCAGCGAAGAGCTGGCGTCCGAGGGCTCCTCGTCGTCCTCCCCCGGCAGGGAGAGCAGGATCTCGTCGTCGTAGCCGGCGGCGGCCTCGGCGATGATGGTGGCCGGACGGGCGTGGAGGCCGACGGCAGAGCCGACGGTGACGGTGGTCGATGCCATGATGCTTCTCTTTTCTCACGTCTCGGAAGAACTCTCCCGGAGGAACGGTTGCGACGGTTCTCTGTACCCCGTCAGCCTATCGAAAACCCGCGTCCGCGGTAGCGTGTGGGCGGTTGTATGGGTGGTACGCCCTGCGGCGGGGGGAAATGGAAACAGGACCTAGCGGCGATAACGCTGCGAGGGCCTTAAGCGTGGACGACCTCGACACCTTCGGCGATGAGTGCCTCGCGGTACTGTGCGGGTGCGTCGTCGTCGGTGACCAGGATGTCGATCTCCGGGACGGTGGCGAAACTGACGAGGTAGTCTCGGCCGAACTTGGTGGAGTCGCACATTGCGATGATCTGGGAGGCGTTGGCGATCATGGCCCGTTTCATCGCGGCCTCGGCGGCGTCGGCGGTTGAGAGCCCGTGATCCATCGACAGGGCATTGGTGCCGATGAAGGCCACGTCCGCGTGGTGCACGCCGATGGTGCGCAGTGCGATGTCGCCGACGACAGCCTGGGTGATCGGCCTGATGTGCCCACCGACCAACTGGACGTCGTTGAGTCCGGCTGCCGACAGTCGCACGGCCAGTGGCAGGAAGTTCGTCAGTACGGTGAGGTCGCGGAAGGGATTGTCCTCCGGGGTGCCGGCTTCGGCGACGGCGTGGGCGAGCATGGCCGTCGTCGTCCCGGCGTCGAGGAACACGGTGCCCGACCTGGGGAGCAGGGCGGCAGCGGCACGCCCGATGCGGATCTTCGCCTCGGTGGAGGTCGAGCCGCGGAGCTCGATCGGGGTCTCGGTGGTCTGGTAGGTGTTCGTCGGCACCGCGCCGCCGTGGACCCGGTGTAGCGCCCCGTCGTTGTCCAGCACAGTGAGGTCACGACGGATCGTCTCGGGGGTGACGTTGAAGCGTTCGGCGAGTTCGGCAACAGTCACCCGACCGTTCACGGCGGTCAGCGAGGCGATCTGCCGTCGACGTTCCTCTGAGTACATGGCTTTCAGTCTAGGGGCAGGGGAGGTCCGCGGTCCGTAGGCCGGTAGGACAACGGGGGTGGGGTTTCAACCCCGGGGTAGGGCCCGGCGGTCCTCGTCGCGAACCGGGTAACGTGGTCTGCAGCACAGTTTTGCACCGATCGATGGCGGGAGATTCGACACCATGGCAGATACGGCAGAAGGCACCTCCGGCGTCCGGATTCTCACGGGGAAGTCCGTTGTGACCGGCACCGTCTATGCGCCGGTGACGTGGGCGACCGAGCGTCCCGAGCTTCCGGAGGCGGATGCAACGGTCGTCGAGGACCAGCGTGAGGCCGAGTTCGAGGCTTTCACTGCGGCGGTCGACACCGTCGCCGGTCGGCTCAGCGCACGCGCGGAGACGGTGGAGGGGCACGCCCGCCAGGTCCTCGAGGCGACGGTGGCCATCGCCCGGGACCGCGCGTGGGCGAAGAAGGTCAAGAAGGCGATCAACGCCGGGCAGACCAACCAGTACGCGGTGCGTCAGGCCACGGATGATTTCGTGGACCTCTTCCTCAAGGCCGGGGGTGTGATGGCCGAGCGGGTGACCGACCTGAAGGACGTCCGCGATCGGGTGATCGCCGAACTCCGGGGCGAACCGGAGCCGGGAATCCCGGAGGTCACCACCCCACATGTCCTGTGTGCCGACGACCTCGCGCCAGCGGACACCGCCACCCTCGACCCCGAGTTGATCGTCGCCGTGATCACGGAGAAAGGTGGGGCCACCAGCCACACCGCGATCATCGCCCGACAACTGGACATTCCGTGCGTTGTCGCCGTCGGTAAGGGGCTGGCGGACATCACCAACGGGACCGAGGTGCTGGTGGATGCTGCTGCCGGAACAATTGAGACCGGCGTGCCGGCCGAGGATGTCGAGCGTCGGGTCGCTGAGGCGGCGGCGTTGGCGGAGAAGGTCCGGGGCTGGAGTGGTCCGGCGCAGACCTCGGACGGTCACCGGGTGCAGTTGCTGGCGAATGTGCAGGACGGCGACACCGCCATGCAGGCTGCGGAGTCGGTCGCCGAGGGCATCGGGTTGTTCCGCACCGAGCTGAGTTTCCTCAGTGAGACCGCCGAACCGAGTGTGGAGCAGCAGGCAGAGCGCTATGCCTCGGTGTTGTCGGCGTTCCCTGAGGGCAAGGTGGTCATCCGTACGTTGGATGCCGGCTCCGACAAGCCGGTGCCGTACGTGGATGCCGAGGACGAGGAGAACCCGGCTCTGGGAGTACGTGGTCTGCGTATCGCCCGGGGGAACAAGGCGTTGCTGGAGCGCCAGCTTGACGGGATCGCTCTGTCGGTGGAGAGCACCGGAAGGGCGGAGCGTGGGGGGCAGACCTGGGTGATGGCACCCATGGTGGCCACAGTGCAGGAGGCCCGTTGGTTCGCTGAGCTGTGCCACAGTCGGGGATTGACCGCCGGGGCGATGATCGAGGTGCCGGCGGCGGCGATGATGGCCGAGAAGATCATGTCCCACCTGGACTTTGTGTCGATCGGCACGAACGACCTGACCCAGTACACGATGGCGGCGGACCGGTTGTCGTCCTCGCTGGCGTATCTCACCGATCCCTGGCAGCCGGCGGTGCTCCACCTGGTGCACACCACCTGTCGTGCAGGCGCGGTGACGAAGACCGCGGTGGGAGTCTGTGGTGAGGCGGCCGCCGACCCGTTGCTGGCCTGTGTGCTCGCAGGGCTCGGCGTCACCTCGTTGTCGGCGGCGACCCCGGCGTTGGCGGCGGTGGGCGCACAGCTGGGCGAGGTTGATTTCGTGACCTGCCGGGAGATGGCCGCCGCAGCGTTGGACGCTGAAGGGGCTGAGGAAGCCCGCATCGCGGCTGCGGCAGTGATCGGACGCTGACCCGCCCGGGAGCAACCGGTCAGATCTTGCGGAGGACCGCCACGACACGGCCGAGGATGTCGGCGTTGTCTCCCCGGATGGGCTCGAAGAGCTCATTGTGGGGGATCAGCCAGGTTCCGCTGTCGTCCTGCTGGAACTCCTTGACCGTGGCCTCCCCGTCGATCATGGCGGCGACGAATTCGCCGAGCTCGGCGACCTTCTGGGACCGCACCACGACCCAGTCGCCGTTGAAGATGCCGGCATCGCGCATCGACTCGCCGACCACCTGCAGCAGAAAGAGTTCGCCGCCGCCGACCAGTTCCTGGGGCAGCGGGAAGTGCGCCTCGACGTGCTCCTCGGCGAGGATCGGTGAGCCTGCGGCGATCTGACCGACGACGGGGACGAAGGACGGCGAGGGCATGCCCTCGGGGGCAGTCGTGGGGGCGGGGGCCGTTGCCGGCTTCGGCCCCGGACGCGATGAGGTGTCTTCCTCGAAATCCCGGATGTCGACAGCCCGCGGCTTGTTGTCCTCGCGGCGCAGGTAGCCCTTCCGCTCCAGCTCGCGCAGGTGGTAGGAGACCGAGGACGTGGAGTTCAGCCCGACGGCATCGCAGATCTCCCGGATGCTCGGCGGGTAACCGCGGAAGCGGGTGGCGTCCTTGATCACGTCCATGATCCGTCGCTGACGTTCCGAGAGCTTTTCGCGGCCCTTCGAATCGGTGGCGTTGGTCGCACGCGACCCCGACCGGCGCCGTGTCCCCGTTGTGCTGCCTGCGGAATCCGCTGGCGTGCTGCCCGCGGAATCCGCCGGGATCTGCTGATTCTCTGTCATTGTGACCCACTCCCTGACGTTGGTTGCCGACCCGCTGAACTGGTCGTTAGCTCGACCATACATCAGGTGGTGGACATGTTTCATCATTGTGTTCGAAAGATTCTCGATAAGGCTGGACACGTTCGAACGCGCGTGCTAGATTTTCGAACGAACGAAGGTTCTCGAACATGCGGGCGAAATTGAGGCGGTGTCCCGGTGTTCGTGTCCGACCCCGGTGGTCTCATGGGGTTGCCACGGTGTCCGAAGGTCGGCGCCAGTCCAGGAGAAAGAGGTCGTCATGGCTGTAGTCAACACCACTCGCTACACTGTAGTCGCTGATCGTCCCGTGTACCGGCGCCCCGATTGGGCCGGTCAGGATTCGGTGCGGTCAGCTTCTGCCGCCCCGTTTTCGAACACCTGGGGCAGTGGTGCGGTGCATACGCCTACCGTAGCTGACCGCGAACGTCGACGTCGGATCGCCTCCGGTGTGGAACGCCCGTTCGATGTTGCGAGCCGATGGGCCAGGATTCGCCGTCGAATGAACCTGGTGGCGGAATCGCCGGGTGTGTGTTTGCTCGCACTCGTCACTTTCGCTGCGCTGCTTGGTGCGGGTCCGGTGATCATCGCGGGTTCGGAGCCCGAGCCAGCTGTGGACCATCATCCTGCGGCGGTCGCCGGAATCGATGCAGGAAGCAGCGACCGCGCTACGCACGGTGGCCAGGCGGTGGATGTCGCCCCGGTGTCCACGGATACTTCGGCACGCTGACCTCTCCCACGCCCGCTATGGCATGACACTGTCAGCTCTCCCAGGGCTCATGACCTCCGGGGGTGTGCTCGGTGGGGTAGCGGTAGGATCGTGAACAACGAAGCGATCCGCCAACCTGTCACGAAGGGAGCACCACCGTGCTCTGCCCCGCCTGCCGCTCCGATGTGTCACGAGTCGTCGATTCCCGCACCGTGGAGTCCGGGTCCGCGATTCGCCGCCGCCGTGAATGCACGAACTGCAAGAACAGGTTCACCACTGTGGAGCGTTCGGTGCTGCTGGTCACCAAACGCAACGGTGTCACCGAGGAGTTCCGGCGCGACAAAGTCATCCGTGGTGTCGGTCGAGCCTGCCAGGGGCTCGGTGTGTCAGAGGATGACTTGAAGGTGCTGGCCCACGACGTTGAGCAGTCGATCCGTGCTCGACACGGTTCGCAGGTCGCCGCCGATGATATCGGCCTGGCGATCCTGGAACCGCTGCGCAAACTGAACGTCGTGGCCTACCTGCGTTTCGCCTCGGTCTACAAGTCCTTCAAATCCACCGAAGATTTCGAGCGCGAGATCGCCATGCTACGGAAGGCCTCGGATTCCGCCGATTCGACCGACCCGGTAGACCCGTCAGACCCGGTCCACCGGGCCAGCGAAGAGCACGGCGTCAACCTCACCTGATCTTGTCGAGGGCTTTGCGCACCCGGGTCACACTGGCCGGACGCGAGGTCCCCAGGTGCTGCGCGAACAGTGACACCCGGACTTCCTCGACCAACCACTCGACCTCCTTGATCTGGGGCGTCGCAGACCGGGAGCTCGGCAGCCGCTTCCGGGTCGCCTCGATCATCTCCTGGCACTCCTGGATCTGGCTATCCAGGTCGGCCTCGCGGTCCGGGGCGGTCTCCATCAACTCCAGCCGCGCAGACATCGCAGCGACATAACGGGGCACGTGACGCATATGCCCGACACCGTTCACCGCCACCCGGTGCGGCCCGAGGAAGAAATCCAACTGCTTGCGCATGTCGGTGATCGACGCACCATCCCAGGACTGCAATTCCTCGGCCATGTCCGAGACCGCCAACACCGCCGGAGCGATCGCAACCACCATCTGCCGGACGACACCCGGCCCAGATGTGCGGGCGGCCTCCAGTGCGGTGGCACAGCGGTCGGGGTCGCGGATCACCGGGCCATGCTTTTCCAGCAGGTCACGGCATGCCAGAACCCGACAGTCCTCCACCAGGGCCTCCGCACCACCGTGCGGGTAGTTCTCCATGGCGACCCGCTGACGTAGCGGCATCCCCTTGATCATCTGCTTCGTCGATACCGTGCACTTCCCCAGCATCATCGCCAGCACGGTCGAGAACTGCTGGCCCGCCGCCGCCTGGGCAGTGGGCAAGGCCTTGAGCAGCAGCCCGTTCTTCTTGTCGGACACCAGCGCCGGATACGCGGACGTGGGCTGGCCGTCGACGATGGTCTCCACCGACTCCGGGATGGTGCCGAAGGTCTCCGCGGTCCAGCTGTCCGCCTGGGCCAGCACACCGGCACCGGTGCCACCGGCTCCGGACCCTCGGGTGTCAGCCTGCTTCCCCTTACCCGGGGCTCCCTTGGAGCGTCCGCGACGCGCAGCGCCACCAGGAGAGGCCGGCGTGGGTTCGGAGCCGGACTCCGTACCGCCGCTCGTCCGGGCAGCCGCGGCAGCGATGGACTGGGAGATCTCGCCGGCCAGGTTCTTCTGCAGCTCACCAAGGTCCTTGGAGGTTGCCACGGTCTTGCCCTTGCGGTCCACCGCGGCGAATGTCATCCGGAGGTGTCGGGGCACCCGGCTGTAGTCGAAATCGGTTGCGCTGATCCCGCTGCCACCCAACTGGCGCAGAGCATCGGCGAAGGCCTGTCCGAGGTCGCCGTCATAGGGGGTCATCCGGGACAAGGCTGCCCGGGCGAACTCACCGGCCGGTACCACACTGGTGCGCAGCGGCTTGGGCAATGACTTGATCAGCGCTATGCACAGCTCCTCACGCATACCCGCCACCAGCCACCGGGACGGTTCCTCCTCGACGGTGGCCAGTAGCGGCAGCGGGATGCGCATGGTGATGCCGTCGGCCTCGTCGCCCGGGTCGAAGACGTACTCCAGGTCGAAGGTCATCGTTCCCTGGGTCCACGTGTCGGGGAACTCACGTGCCGCAGCCGCTCCACCATCGGAGTCGATCAGCGCGTCCGCCGAGAAGTTCAGCAGGTCAGGAGTCTTGTGCCGGGCCTTCTTCCACCATGAGTCGAAATGACGGGTGGAGACGACAGACTCAGGGATGTGCGCGTCGTAGAAGGCGAAGAGGGTGTCGTCGTCGACGACGATGTCACGCCTCCGTGCCTTGTCCTCGAGGCTCTCGGCCTCCTCCAGCAACTCCTGGTTGTGACGGAAGAAGCGGTGGTTGGTCCGCCAGTCGCCCTCGACCAGGGCATGCCGGATGAACATCTCCCGGGCGGCCTCCGGATCGGTCCTGGACAGACTGACCCGCCGGTCCGGGATGATCGGCAGCCCCAGCATCATCGCCTTCTCGTGCACCTGTGCCTCGCCACGTTTGGACGACCAGTGCGGCTCCGCATAGGAGTAACGCACCATCTGCGGGGCAATGGCCTCGATCCACTCGGGTACCAGAGGGCCCACAGTGCGGGCGAAGACCTGCGAGGTCTCCACCAGTTCGGCGGCCATGACCCACTGCGGTGGTTTCTTCGACAGATGCGATGAAGGGTGGATCACGAAAGTACTGTTGCGTGCCCCGGTGAACTGCCGGGAATTGCCCTGACGCATACCGATATTGGTCAGCAGGCCGGCAAGCATCGCCTTGTGCACGTTCGTCTCGTCCGGGGACGCGCCGGAGCCACGACGCCCACCGTCGGTCGGCGTCTGAGGGGGCTCCAGCTCGAAGTGCAGGTCGCGGAAGTGACGTACATCGGGGATCTTCCACCGCAGATCCTGGATGACACCGAGCAGCTGGCGGACCAGGTCCATCCACTCCAGAACCCGCACATAGTGGATGAACTCCTCGCGGCAGAGTTTCCGGAACTTGTTGCCGGACAGCTCGCGGCGCTGCTCCTGGAGATAGTTCCACAGCTTCAGCACGCTGATGAAGTCGGAGTCAGCCTTGAACCTGGCATGCAGCTGGTCGGCACGGGCCTGCTGCTCCAACGGACGTTCCCGGACGTCCTGGATGCTCAGGGCACTGACGATCACCGCCACCTGCTCCAGGACGTTGAGCTCGTGGGCGGCCGACAACATCCTGGCCAGCCTCGGATCAGTCGGGATCCGGGCCATGTCCCGGCCCACCTGGGTCAGGGAAAGCCCGGCGTCGGAGTCATCTCCCAGGGCACCGAGCTCCTTGAGCAGCAGGACACCGTCGCGTACCGATTTCGAGTCGGGTGGCTGGAGGAAAGGGAAGTCGGCGATGTCTCCGAGACCCAGAGCGGTCATCGAGAGAATGACGCTGGACAGGTGGGTACGCAGGATCTCCGGGTCGGTGAACTCGGGTCGTGTCTCGAAGTTCTCCTCCGAGTACAGGCGCACCGCAACGCCCTCGGAGACACGGCCGCATCGTCCGGACCGCTGCTTGGCCGAGGCCTGGCTGATCTCCTCGACAGGCAACCGCTGGACCTTGGTGCGGTGGGAGTAACGGGAGATCCGGGCGTAGCCGGTGTCGATGACGTACTTGATGCCCGGCACGGTCAGGGAGGTCTCGGCGATATTGGTGGCCAGGATGATCCGGCGCCGCGGACCGGTGCTGAACACCCGGTGCTGCTCGGCGGCGGACAAGCGTCCGAACAGCGGCAGGATCTCCAGGTTGCGGAACTTCCGGGTGCTCAGGGCATCCGCAGCATCGCGGATCTCCCGCTCGCCGGAGAAGAAACACAGGATGTCGCCCGGGCCCTCGGCGATCAGCTCGGAGGTGGCGTCCAGCAGACCGTCCAGGGGGTCGGTCTCGATCTCCCGCGTGGTGCCGTTGGGGGACTGCTCGATGCGGGTCAGTGGACGGTAGCGCACCTCGACGGGGTAGGTGCGTCCGGACACCTCGACGATGGGGGCCGGGGTGCCGTCGGCGGCCTTGAAGTGCTCGGCGAAGGACTCCGGGTCGATGGTGGCCGAGGTGATGATGACCTTGAGGTCGGGACGTTTCGGCAGGATCTCCCGGAGGTAGCCGAGCAGGAAGTCGATGTTGAGACTGCGTTCGTGGGCCTCGTCGACGATGATCGTGTCATAGCCACGCAGCAGCCGGTCGCGCTGGATCTCGGCCAGAAGAATGCCGTCGGTCATCAGCTTGACGGCGGTGGAGTCGGAGACGTGGTCGTCGAAGCGGATCTTGTATCCGACCCGTCCTCCCGGCTCGCCGGCCTTCTCACCGAGTTCCTCGGCGATGCGGTCGGCGACACTGCGCGCGGCGATACGACGTGGCTGGGTGTGGCCGATCCGGGCCGATGTGCCGCGGCCCAGGGCCAGGCACATCTTCGGCAGCTGGGTGGTCTTTCCCGACCCGGTTTCACCGGCGACGATGACGACCTGGTGGTCGCGGATCGCGGCCATGATGTCGTCACGGCGGGCGGAGACCGGAAGTGACGCGGGGAAGGACAGGTTACGGTCCAGCCCGGTGCGCACCGTCCGGTTGCGTCCTGACCCCCGCGAGCCGGACCGTCCCGACCGGTTACGTCGACGCTTCGACTGCTGACCGGTCGTGCCCGGCTGACTGCTCTGAGCGTTCCTACCGCTCTGACGTGCCTGTCCCCGGGGCTCGGACGGATTGGACTCGCTCTTGGTCGCCCTGTGTGTTTCCCTGGATTCCACCCGGCGATTCTACCACCGCGGCCGGAAACGCCGGACCCCCGCCGTCACCTCGTATGAGGTGATGACGGGGGTCAGGGACGTGCCGGTGACGTGCCAGGGACTCACCGGAGATTCACGGGAGTCCTGCGGTGACGCAGGCTCTAGCGTGCGTCCTCGATCTCGATGGTCTGGGCGACGCCCTGGACCACAGCGGCAATCTTGACGGCCTCGAAGACCTGCTCCTTGGTCAGGCCCTCGTCGCGCACGGTCTTCTCGTGGGCGATGGTGCAGTGCTCGCAACCGTTGATGGTGGAGACAGCCAGGGAGAACAGCTCGAAGTCGACCTTCTCGATGCCGGGCTTGCCGATGACGTTCATCCGCAGGCCCATGCGGACCTGTGCGTAGTCGTCACCCAGCCAACCACGGGCGCGGTAGGCGACGTTGTTCATGGCCATGATGGACGCTGCGGCGAGCGCGGCGTTGTAGGCCTCGTCGGACAGGTGCTGCTTGGCCTCGTCGGAGATCTCGGAGAGCACCTGGTCGTTGCGGGTGGCGGCGGCGGTGGCGACGAAGGTGCCCCACAGCTGCTGCTCACTGAGCTCGGTCGAGCGCGTCAGGGTACCGAGGTTGAGCTTCAGGTCCTTGGCGTACTCGGGGAGTCCGGACTTCAGGTTGTCGATCGACATTTAGTTCAGTGCCTCCTGGACGACATCCATCTTGTTGATGTTCTTGGTCGGGTCGTTGGCCTGCCAGTTGCAGGCGCAGACCTCTTCGGACTGCAGGGCGTCGAGGACGCGCAGGACCTCGTCGACGTTGCGGCCCACGGCGTCCGGGGTGACGGAGACGAACTGGATGACGTTGTCCGGGTCGACGATGTAGGTCGCACGGTCGGCGACACCGTCGGCGTTCTCGACACCGAGGGCGCGGATCAGGTCGTGGCGGACGTCAGCGAACATCGGGAAGGGGACACCCTTGAGCTCCGGGTGGGTGGCGCGCCAGTTGAAGTGGGCGAACTCGTTGTCGGTGGAGCCGCCGAGGATCTGGGTGTCGCGGTCCTGGAACTCGTCGTCGAGCTTGCCGAATGCGGCGATCTCGGTCGGGCAGACGAAGGTGAAGTCCTTCGGGTAGAAGAAGACGACCTTCCACTGGCCCTGGTACTTGTCGAGGCTGACCTCCTCGAAGTAGTCCTCCGGCTGCTGGGCGTTGGCCTCGTGCAGGTTGCCGCCCTTGAGTGCGGTGAGAGCGAACTCGGGGAACTGGTCGCCGACGGTGAGAATGGACACGTGAATGCCTCCTTGAGAGATCTACAACAAGCACCGGAGTGCTTCTGGAACTAGGTCCAAGTATGCCACCTTCCGGCCGATAGTGCAAAAGATAAACCTTTCTATTTGTAGGCGCCCGATAAGGCCGACCTATTTTAAGGTGAGTATAGGTCCATAAGGTTCCCCTGGTGTATTCTCATAGGTATGGTTAATAAGCCGTATCGTCCGACGATTTCCCAGCTGCGTACCTTCGTCACCATTGCGGAGCACGGGCACTTCGGTGCGGCCGCCCAACGACTCGGTATCTCGCAGCCGTCACTGTCCCAGGCTCTCGCCGCACTGGAGAACGGCCTCGGCGTCCAGCTGATCGAACGCTCCACCCGCCGGGTGATCGTCACACCCGTCGGTAGCTCCCTGCTGCCGTTCGCACAGGCGACCGTGGACTCCTTGGACGCCTTCGTCAGTCACGCCAAGGGCGCGCAGGGCCATCTCAGCGGTCAGGTCAGCATCGGCATGATCCCGACCACCGCCCCCTTCATCCTGCCGACCCTGCTGCGGTCACTGCCGGAGGTCGCTCCTGAGATGGAGCCCCGCATCGTCGAAGAGAAAACGGCCAGCCTGGTGGATTCACTGCGCCAGGGCGGAATGGACGCTGCGGTCCTGGCCTCTCCCGAGGACGGCTCCGGGCTGTCGCACATCGACCTGTACCACGAGGAATTCGTCCTCGTCGTGCCGTCGACCCACTCCTACGCCGGACGCACCGACCTCACGGTGGACGACCTCCACGGCCTCGCGGATGCTGATGGTTCGAACGGCTCGGATGAACTGGACCTGCTGCTTCTCGACGACGGGCACTGCCTGCGCGACCAGGTGCTGGACCTGTGCCGTTCGGCGTCCCTGGCGACGGAGCCGGCCAGTTCGGTCACCCGGGCTGCATCGTTGTCGACGATCGTGCAGTGCGTCGTCGGTGGTCTGGGCTGCACGCTGGTCCCGATGAGCGCGGTGCCCGCCGAATGCGACCGTCCCGGACTGGGCCTCGCCAGGTTCGCCGGTGGGGCGCAGAGCGCCGGACGGACCGTGTCCCTGGCCTATCGCACCAGCTCGCACCGGGGCGAGGATTTCAGCGTCCTCGCCTTCGCCGTGAAGACCGCCTACCAGGAGTCGCTGGAGGACGGTCAACGCGTCTTCGACAGGGCAGCCCGGGCCGACTGAATCAATCATGGTGCCAGGTCGGGGGCGCCAGGTCGGGCGCCAACGTCGGGTGACGTGCAGCGTCAACCCCGGACGACGGTCAGCTCGCTGAGCCGCACCTCACCGCTGTCATCGGTGGCGTCGAGATCGACGACACCCTCAAAGGCCCAGCCGTGGTCGCCCTCCGGGTCGTCCAGGATCTGCCGGACCCGCCAGTGGCGTCCCTCCTCGGTGATGAGCACCAGCTGCGGGGAGCGTGCGGCGGCATCCACCCCGATATCCGCGTACTCGTCGAAGTAGGCGTCGAGTTCCTCGGGCCAGTCCGGGGCATCGTCCAGGTAGTCGTCGAGTAGGGCGAGCTGCTTCTCCCGCTCGAAGGCGAAGAGTTCGACATGGCGGAAGAAGTGGTTGCACACCATCCGTCGCAGTGCCCGCGGATTCGCGCTGAGCAGTGACGGGTCGTCGACGGCGAAGGCCTGCTCGGCCACCTGCTGTTCGGTGACCGGGGTATCAGGGTCGGTCATCGCGGCCCACTCGTCGACCAGGGAGGAGTCCACCTGCCGGATCAGCTCGCCGAGCCAGACGATGATGTCCTCCAGCTCCTCGGTGCGGTGCTCCGGGGGAACGGTGTGCGACAGGGTGCGCCAGGCGTCGGTGAGGTAGCGCAGCACCACACCCTCGGAGCGGGCCAGGGTGTAGGTGGCGACCAGGTCGGAGAAGGTCATCGCCTTCTCGATCATGTCGCGCACCACCGACTTCGGCGCCAGGTCGAACTCCTTGGCCCACGGATTGGACTCGCAGAAGATGTCGTAGGCCTGCTCCAGGTCATCCTCCAGCGGCTTCGGCCACGTGATGTCCTCCACCAGGGCCATACGCTCGGTGTAGTCGACGCCCTCGGCCTTCAGCGCGGCGATCTCCTCACCGCGTCGCTCCCGCTGCTGGGCGGTGAGGATCTGGTTCGGGTTGTCCAGGATCGCCTCGATGGTGCTGATGATGTCGAGGGTGTAGCTGTCCGACTCCGGGTCGAGCAGGTCCAGGGCCGCCAGGGCGAAAGGCGACAGCGGCTGGTTCAACGCGAAGTCACGCTGCAGTTCCTGGGTCAGGTGGGCATCCTTGCCGGACGGGGTGTCGGCCTCGGCCTCCTCCACGATCCCGGCCTGCAACAACCCCCGGTACAGCGAGAGGGTGGTTCGGATGTCACGGTTCTGCTTGGCCCGGGTGTCATGGTTGCCTCGCAGCAGCCCTTTCAGCGCCTCATAGGTCCACTGGTCGCGGGCGATGACGTTGATCAGCATCGAGTTGCTCATCCGGAACTGGCTGACCAGTTCCTCCGGCTCGGCGGTGGTCAGCCGGTCGAAGGTGGACTGCGACCAGGTGGCACGGCCCTCGGGCGCGGACTTCTTGCGCATCTTCTTGAGCTTCTTCGGGTCCGAGCCGGCCCGTTGGCGAAGCCGGAAGTTCTCGATCTCATGGTCGGGGGCCTCGACCACCACGGTGCCCTCGGTGTCGTAGCCGGCGCGACCGGCGCGTCCGGCGATCTGATGGAACTCCCGGGACTTCAGGACGCGATGCTTGATGCCGTCGTACTTGGCCAGCCCGGTCATCAGCACGGTACGGATCGGCACATTGATGCCGACGCCGAGGGTGTCGGTGCCCGAGATGACGGTGAGCAGGCCCTGCTGGGCGAGCTTCTCCACCAGCCGACGGTACTTCGGCAGCATGCCGGCGTGGTGCACCCCGATGCCGCGGCGCAGCAGACCCGACAGCGTCTTGCCGAAGGCTGAGGTGAACCGGAAGTCCCCGATGGCGTCCGCGATGGCGGCCTTACGTTCCTTGGAGGCGAAGCTCATGCTGGTCAGTGCCTGGGCGCGTTCCACCGCGTCACGCTGGGAGAAGTGGACGATGTAGACCGGCGCCTTGCCGTTGTCGACCAGCTCCTCCAGAGTCTCGTGCACCGGGGTGTAGACGTAGGAGAAGTCCAGGGGGACAGGACGCACCGTCCCGGTCACCGGGGTGGTGGGACGCCCGGTCCGGTCGGTGAGATCCTTCTCCAACCACGAGGTGTCACCGAGGGTCGCGCTCATCAGCAGGAACTGTGCCCGCGGCAGTTCCAGCAGGGGAACCTGCCAGGCCCACCCCCGGTCAGGCTCGGAGTAGTAGTGGAACTCGTCCATCACCACCTGGTCGATGTCGGCGGAGGCACCCTCGCGCAGGGCGATGTTCGCCACGACCTCAGCGGTCGCGCAGATGACCGGGGCGTGGCCGTTGACGGTGGCGTCACCGGTCATCATGCCGACGTTGGCGGCACCGAAGATCTCGCACATCGAGAAGAACTTTTCGCTGACCAGTGCCTTGATCGGTGCGGTGTAGAAGGTCCGCTTGCCGTGGGCCAGGGCGATGAAGTGTGCCGCGGTGGCGACCATCGACTTTCCTGACCCGGTCGGCGTCGCCAGGATGACATTGTCTCCGGCGGCCAGCGCCGTGGCGGCCTCCTCCTGGGCAGGGTAGAGACTGAAACCACGGTCCCGGGTCCACGCCAGGAAAGACTCCAGTACGGCGTCGTCGACGAGACTCTCGGGAACTTCGGCGAGGTCGGGGAGAAGGTCGGCCAGGGTCTGGTCGGCGTTGGTCACGGTACGGGGTTACCTGTCGGTGTCGGTGGGGTCTGAGTCGGTGTCGGTGCTGTCGGTGCTGTCGGAGTCAGTGTCGCCAGCGTTGTCGGCTGCGTCGGTCGCGTCCATCCCGTCAGACTCGGCGGCCTCGGCGAGGAAGCGCTCGAACTCCGCGCTGATCTCGTCACCGGAGGGGATCTCCTCGCCCGGGGCGAGCAGTGCGTTCTCCGTCTTGCGGCGGATCCGCGCCATCTCCTCGTCGTACTGGCGTTCCAGGGCCCCGACGACCGAGGCGATCTCGGCGGAGTCGTCGACCTGCTCGGCGAGTTGCTGACGCACCTTGTCCATGTCCGCCTGCAACGCCCGCAGCGGCAGGGACAGCTCGGCGACCTTCTCCACGGTGTGCAGCAGCCCGTAGGTCGCCTCCGGGTAGTCGGACGCGGCGATGTAGTGGGGGACGTGCGCAGTCAGGCCGACGGTGGTCAGTCCACGCCGGGACAGCAGTAGCTCGATGTCCAGCGCAGCCGCCCCCGGGATGATCATCCTGGAGGTCCAGGCACGCATCTCCTCGGTGAGCGACTGGTCGGAACTGTGCGCCGACACCACCAGCGGGCGGGTGTGCGGCACCGTCATCGGTGCGGCGTACAGGGTGATCGTGCGTTCAACGTTGGTGCGCGTGGCGAGTTCGGCGACGGCCTTGGAGAACGCTTCCCAGCGAAGATCCGGCTCGGGGCCGGTGAGTAGCAGGAAGGGGCGTCCGTCCGTGTCCTCTACCCGATGCAGCGTGATCGACAGGTCCTCCCGGTCGACGACCTGGCCGGAGTCGATGGTGACCCCGGGGCGGCGTGACCGGTAGTCGATCAACTCGTCGACGTTGAAATTCGCCACCGGTGAGTGGTTCAGCGCCTGCAGCAGATGTTGTCCGGCCTGCTGGACGCCGTGGCCGGCATCCGCGTAGCCCTGGAGCGCTACCACCATCGACAGACCACCGGCAGCATCCCCGGTGTCCAGCGCGGGACCGGGGTACTCCAGTTCGTACATATGGTTGTCCTTCGGCATCGGTGCGAAACTCCCTTCACTGTCGCAACTCGCGCACATTTCAAGCCTACCAGTCGCTTTCCGTGCCATCGGCGGAGGTCAGGCGGTAGGAATCGTGTTATCCACAGGGGTCGGGTTATCCACATGTTCATTGGAGAACACCCACGACACGATGGTCGTCGCCGCGGGCTGCGGGGAAGATCGACCCATGACCTTCATGCCGTACAACACCACGCCGGACGATGACATTCCCGGCCCCGACAACGCCATCTCCCTCGGTTCGGACCCCGGGCTACTGATCACGGCTGTTCCGGCGTTGCTGGGATTCCGCCCCCGGTCGAGTCTGGTTCTCGTGGGGATGCGGGAGGAGGACAGGTCCCGTCGGGTCGGCCCGGTGGTCCGCCTCGATCTTGACGGCGCAGCCCTGCGCGAGGCAGTCCACGCTCTGGAACGTGCTCTGGCCGGCTGCGAGGAACCCTCGGTGGTCGCCATGGTCATCGATCCCGAGTCGTGGCCGCTGTCCGGAGGTGTCGACGACCTACTGGGGGCTGCGGAAGACAGGCTCGCCCGGTTCGGGATCGCGGTCACCGAGACTCTCCTGATCGACGAGATACAGGCAGGACGGCGGTGGCGGGCGGTGCAACGCCACGGGGCCGAAGGCAGGTGGTGGTGTCTGCGCCAGGGGATGTTGGGGGCGGCCGAGGACAATCCGGTCCGGAGCACCTTGCAGCCCGGGGAATTCGACGGCTCGCTGTCGGCGGAGGAGTTCGCCGGGCTGCTGGGTCAGGCCGACGCGGTGCCGAGGGCGATTCCCACATTGCCCGACAGCTGGCGAACCGGGGTCGGCGGGACGACTGAGGTAGCGGGGGACGGCCTGATCGGGGACGGGGACACAGAGCCCAGCACAGTAGTACTATGCTCGTTGCTGATGGAGGTCGCCGCGGTGGTCGATCCGAGGGTGGGGGAGACGGCGGCGGAGACGGCGGCGGAGATTCCGGGGCCCGCCGATATCCCGGTGGGATGCGGGGCGGACCTGGAGATGGCCCGGGCGGAGGTGCGTCGCCGATTAGCGGATCCGGTATTGGCGCAGGTGGTCTTCGACATGTGCATGTCACCGGAACTGTTTCCCGCGCTGGTGGTGCTGGGGTTGGGTTCCGGCAGTGTCGCCGTGGAGGCACTGCTGCTGGAGGTCGTCTCCTTGGCCGGTCCTGTGCTGCGTCACCGGGCCCTGGCGCTGATCGCCGTATTGGGGGTGTGCGGACGCAACGGCGCGCTGGGACTGCAGGCGGCGCGGTTGTGCCTGGCCGGTGGGGATACCGATGATCCGGGGGTTCTGAGGGGGCCAGGGGAGCTGCTCGCCGATGAGTTCCTCACCATGGTGGTGGCAGAGGCGACGTCGAACAGTCTCGCGCAACAGATCGTCACCGGGATGTGCGACGGCTCGGCGGCACCCATGGTGATCGACATCCTCGAGGCCGGCAGCCGGCGACTGGAGGACGGGCTCAGTGGAGAGCCAGGCGTGGCCGCAGCTGTCGACCGGGCGGCGGTCAGCGCTGTGCGAACCGCGCTCGCTCGCCGAGCTGGAACGTGAACGCCCAGGCGTCGGAGACGATCGTCGTCAGGTCGGAGCGGGTGGGGGTCCAGCCCAGCTCCTCGATGGCGCGTGCGGAGGAGGCGATCAGCGTCGCCGGATCCCCGTCGCGACGCGGTGCGACCTCGGCCGGGATGGGATGGCCGGTGACCGTGCGGCAGGCGTCGATGACCTGCTGCACGCTGTAGCCGTCACCGGAGCCGAGGTTGAAGATCCGGTGGGTACCCGGGGTGTTGGAGCGTGCAGCCAGCAGGTGGGCATCCGCCAGATCCCGGATATGGATGTAGTCACGCACACAGGT
The DNA here is from genome assembly GCF_052264515.1 of Candidatus Corynebacterium faecigallinarum. Taxonomy (NCBI): domain Bacteria; kingdom Bacillati; phylum Actinomycetota; class Actinomycetes; order Mycobacteriales; family Corynebacteriaceae; genus Corynebacterium; species Candidatus Corynebacterium faecigallinarum. Next base: position 172,614 of record NZ_JBQQOC010000001.1, on the reverse strand, counting down.
GCCGTCCGGGGTCGGCCAGTCATCACCGAAGACCATGATCTTCTCGCGGGCGTCCAGGGCGACCTGCAGTACCAGCGGGATCAGGTGGGTCTCGATCTCACGGTTCTCGCCGACCGCGCCGTAGGCGCCGGCGACGTTGAAGTACCGAAGACTTGTGGCACCCAGACCGTAGGCCCGGGCGTAGGAGGTGATGATCTGGTCGATGGACAGCTTCGAGGCCCCGTAGGGGTTGGTCGGAGCGGTCGGCATGTCCTCGGTGATCGGGACGCTCTCCGGCTCGCCGTAGCAGGCGGCGGTAGAGGAGAAGACCAGGTTGTCGACCCCGTGGGAACGCATCAGGTCGAGCAGCTCCAGGGTGGTCACCACATTGCCGTGCCAGTAGATGTCCGGGGCGGACACGGACTCGCCGACCAGGGACTTCGCGGCGAAATGGAAGACCGCGGTGCAGTCGTCCGCGAGCACCTCGGCGGCGCGGTCGAGCACATCGCCCTCGAAGAAGGTGGCGCCGGCGGGGACGGCGTCCCGGTTGCCGGTGGAGAGGTCGTCGATCACGGAGACCCGGTAGCCCTGCTCCACCAGCACGGTGGCGCAGACACTACCGACATAGCCCGCGCCGCCGGTGACCAGGACATGGTCGCCGGCGGGGGAGGTGCCCGGTGCAACCGGTGCCATACGCGTAGACCTACTTCTCGATGACGATGCGGATCGCGTGACCGAGCCCCTCGGGCACGACGACGACGGAACCGTCCTCGGTGGTGATGGTCAGTCCGTCCGGGGTGTCCTGGATGGTCACCGTGACACCCGGGCGGATGTCGTTCTGGCCGAGCTGGCTGATCACCTTGTGCTCGACCTGGACGATCTCGTTGAAGCTGACGATCGTGGCCTTCGTCGGCGCACTCAGGTCAATGTCGGCGGCGCGGTGGGAGCCGTCCTCGGGGACCGGATCAGCCCTGACCTCAGTGTCGTCCACAGGGTCAGTCACTGAGCCGTCCTCGGGGACCGGATCAGCCTCGCCCAGCTTGTCCAGGCCCGGGACCGGGTTGCCGAACGGCGACGTCGAGTGGTTGTCCAGCACACTGATCAGGCGCTTCTCGACCTCAACGCCCATCACGTGCTCCCAGCGGCAGGCCTCGTCGTGGACGGACTCCCAGGGCAGGCCGATGACATCGACCAGCAGGCGCTCGGCGAGGCGATGCTTACGCATCACCGCGGTCGCGTGGTCACGACCCTCCTCGGTGAGCTTCAGGGAACGGTCGTCGGCGATCCAGAGGAGTCCGTCGCGCTCCATACGGGCGACAGTCTGGCTCACCGTCGGGCCGGACTGCTCGAGCCGCTCGGCGATGCGGGCACGCAGCGGGGGAATGCCCTCCTCCTCCAGCTCATAGATCGTCCGGAGGTACATCTCGGTGGTATCGACGAGGTCCTTCACTCGACCATTACCTTTCTCTGAAACACGGGCCCGTCAACCTGGACGGGCGATGTGAGGGAACTATTCACACAGCGGTAATTCACAAGGTACACGTTATTACCGTCCGGTGGTGACCGGTGCTCGCCTGCCCTGCCTCGTCTGTGAGGGTCACACGGCGTATTCGCGCAGTCGGGCAGCCCGGTCACCCTCACGAAGCTTCGACATGACTTCCCGCTCGATCTGGCGGACCCGCTCGCGGGAGAGGCCGAAACAGCGTCCGATCTGGTCCAGGGTGCGGGGCATGCCGTCGTCGAGACCGTAGCGCAGCTTGATGACGTCCTGCTCGCGCTCCTCGAGGGTGTCGAGCACCGCGCGGACATCGGAGTGGCGTAGCGACGCAACGACCGCAGCCTCAGCGTCGGTGGCTTCCGAATCCTCGATGAAGTCGCCCAGCGGGGCCTCCTCGTCGGAACCGACCGGCATATCCAGGCTCACCGGGTCACGGGACTGCTTCAGGAGCATCTCGATCTTCGACTCATCGATGCCCGACTCCTCGGCGAGCTCCTCGTTCGTGGCCTCGCGGCCGAGGTGCTGGTACATCTCCCGCCTGATCCGGGACAGTTTGTTGACCTGCTCGACCAGGTGGACAGGCAGCCTGATGGTGCGCGACTGGTCGGCCATGCCACGGGTGATCGCCTGGCGGATCCACCAGGTGGCGTAGGTCGAGAACTTGAAGCCCTTGGCGTAGTCGAACTTCTCCATGGCGCGGATCAGTCCAAGGTTGCCCTCCTGGACCAGGTCCAGCAGCGGCATGCCTCGGCCGGTGTACCGCTTGGCCAGGGACACCACCAGGCGGAGGTTCGCTTCCAGCAGGTGGGTGCGGGCGGCGCGCCCCTCGCGGGCCAGGACCTTCATGTCGCGCTTGGTCGCGCGGGTCAGCTTCTCACCGCTGTCGAGGATGTGCTCGGCGTACAGGCCGACCTCGATCTGCTTGGAGAGCTCGACCTCGTCCTGGGCGGTCAGCAGGGCGGTCTTTCCGATGCCGTTGAGGTAGACCCGCACCAGGTCAGCCGAAGGGTTCTCGTTGTTACCGCGGCGGCGACCCTTGTCTTCGGGGGCGCTGCGTTCGCTGTCGGTGTCGCCGTCGGAACTGTCACCGGAGCTGTCGGTAGGGTTGTCGTTGACAGCGGATTCGTCGAGGTCTTCGACGTCTGCCGGTACATCCCGGTCTGTGGCGGTCGTCTCCAGAATGTCGTTCTCCGCCGGTGTGCCGGCGCCCTTGGTACTGCGGTTGCCCATCTGGCTGACCTCCTGGGTTTGGGTGTCTGAAGCTCTGACTATGCCAACGGGGCACCCGATAGTTTTGTTCCCCGGGTCATGTGCGGCCCCGGAACGAATTACACCAATGTGGGGGTGGTGGTCGGGATCATGCCTCGATGATGAGGGTATATGGTCCGAGATTGGTGGACGAGACCTCCATCATCGCCCCGAACCGACCGGTCTCCACCCGCATCCCCCGGGACCGCAGATCGTCCACGATCTTCTCGAGGACCTCGGCCGCCTGCTCACCGGGCGCGGCCGGCGACCATGACGGTCGCCGACCTTTCGCCGTCGCCCCCATCAGCGTGAACTGACTGACCACCAGGACCTCGGCACCGTTGTCCTGGGCGCTGACGTCACGCCCGGACTCCCATGACTCACCGGCAGGCGGCAGGATCCGCAGCTCGGCGATCTTCCGTGCGACCGTGGCCCAGGCCTCCGGGTCGTCGTCGCGTCCCGCCCCGACCAGGGCGAGCAACGCGCCGCGTCCGGCACCGTCCCGGTCAGCGTCGACATGACCGACGACTTCACCGTCAACGACCACCGAGGCGGTCGCCACGGTACTGACCACCGCCCTCACAGTTCCGCCCCGCTGAAGCCGCTGTCGTCGCTGTCGTCAGTGTCGCCCAGGCCATCCACCAGCTCGACGGGCAGCACCAGACCATGGCGTACGAGGTCGACCACCAGCGGAACGAGGGCGGTGGTGAACTCGTCTTCGTCGAGCCCGTTGACCGCACAGTACAGCTCCGCGGTGTCACGCAGACTCAACCCCTGCGGGGACAGGCCGGCGATGACCGCCGACAGTGGGGCGTCGACCTCGTGGCTGTAGCGCGGCCCTTCGGTACGGGTCAGCCGGAGGACCTCCGGGTGGAAGCCCACGGCAGGGATGTCCTCGGTGCCGATCGTCGCCAGCTCGACGGTCTCCCTCGCCAGCCCCGGACGCACCTGGAACCGGGCGTCCAGGAGCCGGTCTGCATCGGTTTCGGCCAGCCAGGCGGCCCGGGTGAAGTGCTCGGCCACCTCATCACCGAAGAACTCCAGGTCCGGGGTGTCCAGCACCTCGAAGGTCACTTCGGAGGGTCCGTCGATGCGTTCCAGATGCACGTACCCCATGCCGATCCGGGCCACGTCATGCTGCTGCAGGTAGTCGAGCCAGTGGGTGCACCGTCGTCGTCCCTCCGGGGAACGGAGGTCGACCGAGGCGTCCGACAACCAGGTGCGCACGTACACCGACGGCGACACCTCGTCGCGCTGGACGACCCAGGCGCGGATACCCTCGGACGGTAGCCAGGAGGCCACCCGGTTCGCCGGGGATTCCGTCAGGCTGGTGACCCAGGCGCCGAGCAGGTGCGCGGTGCCGCCGGGGGCGAGGTGGGCTGCGACGCCCTCGACGACGGTGCGGGAGGCACCGTCCAGCTCCAGTCCGGAATCACGGTAGATCTGGCCGTCCTCCGCAGGGCCGACGACGAAAGGGGGATTCGACACGATGCGGGTGAACGTCTCATCAGTCACCGGCTCGAACCAGGAGCCCTCCCGGAAGTCGACCGGGGTGGCATCGGTGCCGGTGACGCTGCGCTCGGACGCACGGGCGTAGTCCAGGGCCCTGGTGTTGACGTCGGTGGCCACCGTGCGGGCGGCGGGCAACAGTAGTGCCAGGACCCCGGACCCGGTGCCGAGGTCCAGCAGACTCTCGGTGGGGGATGCCGGAACTTGATTGAGTAGCGTCAACGGAGCCTGACCCACTCCGGGAACGTGGTCACTGCGGCGGGTGGTGGTGGCTGCCGAGGCATCCGGGTCCGAGGCGATCAGCACCGGGCGGCCATCACCGTGGCGGTCGTGAGTCACCGGGCGGATGTCGATGGTGGAGCGCACCAAGGCGTCCGTATCAGTCTGGTCGGCCGCCAGGATGCCGGCGGCGACCAGGTCATCTGCCAGGTCATCGCCGAGTACCCCGGCGACGGCGCCGAACTCCACCGGCTCCCGGAGGAAGAAAACCGCTGTCAGGGTGGCGCTCCGGGGGTCGACAGCACCGGTGTCCCTGCGACGGGTCAGATGCCACACCGCGGCACCGGGGTTGCCGGACAACGCCTCGGCGTGACCTTCACGCCCCAGGGCGGCGAGCACCAGGTCGGCGCTGTAGTCCAGCGCGGTCAGCGCCCGGACCAGGTCGCCGAGGGCGGGGGACTGGACATCAGCGCTCATCAGGATCCTCGTTTCTCTCTGTGCTCTCTGTGCTCTCTGTGCTGTCTGTGCTGCCGGTGTCATCCATCTCGCCAGGGGTGTCCTCAGGTTCAGCGTCGATGACCTCGGACTCCGACGCCGCGGAGTCACCGCCGTCAAGTTGGGGACGGTGGGTGCCCGCGGTGCCTGACTCCAGCGCAGTACGCATCGCCTGCCGCTGCTGACGGACCAGGGCCGGCTTGTAGACCTTCGGCTGACCCTTCTCGGTGTCCGGTGCCTTTTCATTCGCCAGTAGCACCGCGACCCACGGCAACGGCAACGACGCGACGGCGAAGAACGCGGCCAACAGCGGACTGTGCAGCCAGGCGTAGGCCACCACCGCCAGGACGAGCAACGGGATACGGGCCAGCTGCAACGCCGCATAAACCCGCTTACGGTGACGCCAGTCGTCCAGCCGAGGCTTCTTGGCCGTGGTGATCAGTGACACCTCGTCACCGCTGTCCCGCAGCGGAGGGTGCGACTGTTGCGGACGCCGTGGGTCGCGGCTGTCGTCCTGCCGCTGTGTGGCGTCCTCGTTGTCTGGCATGGGGTCCACCGTAGTCCTGCACAGTCACAGCACAACCCGTGGGACCGGCCAATCGTCCAATCGAGGTGCGTGGCTGGAAAACAGCGGACGCGAGGGGCATGATTGGGGCTGTGACTACTCCATCAACGACAACGATTGAGCGCCCGGACGTCCGCACGGACGACCAGACGTCGGACGACACCCCGAAGTTCTTCCACTACGTCAAGAAGGACAAGATCGTCGACTCCGCGGTGAACGGAAGGATGGTCGTCGCCCTCTGCGGCGAGACGTTCCCGGTCACGAAGCAGGCGAAGCCGGGCTCCCCGGTGTGCCCGGACTGCGAGAAGATCTACCAGGGGCTCCGCCGGAAGTGAGTCTGCCAACGTCGTACGGCACTCTGCGTGCCTGGCAGCAGGCTGCGCTGCGCCAGTACATCGACCAGGCCCCCCAGGACTTCCTCGCGGTCGCGACCCCCGGGGCAGGTAAGACCACCTTCGCCCTGACTGTCGCCCGCATGCTGCTGGACAACCGCACCGTGCAGCGCATCGTCATCGTGGTGCCCACCGAACACCTGAAGACCCAGTGGTCGCAGGCGGCGGCCCGCCAGGGAATCTCCATCGACGCGGAGTTCACCAATTCCTCGGCGGTCAACCACGCCCACCAGGGCGTGGCGGTGACCTATGCCCAGGTCGGCATGAAGCCGACCAAGCACTACCAGGTGGCAACCGCCCAGAAGACCCTGGTGATCCTCGACGAAATCCACCACGCCGGTGACGCCAAGAGCTGGGGCGACGGTGTGCGCTTCGCCTATGACCAGGCCGAACGACGCCTGGCGTTGACCGGTACCCCGTTCCGTTCGGACGACTCGGCCATTCCCTTCGTCGGCTACCAGGAGATCGACGGGGCTATGGTCTCCCAGTCGGACTACACCTACGGCTACTCCGAGGCCCTTGCCGACGGCGTGGTGCGTCCGGTGGTCTTCATGGCCTACTCGGGTGAGGCCCGGTGGCGCGACAGCGCCGGCGAGGAGTACGAGGCGCGTCTCGGCTCGCCCCTGAATGCTGAGCAGACCGCCAGGGCGTGGAAGACCGCGCTGGACCCGAAGGGGGAGTGGATCCCCGCGGTGCTGGCCTCGGCCCACACGAGGCTGATGCAGATGCGGCAGAGCATCCCGGACGCCGGCGGTCTGGTCATCGCCACCGACACCACCACCGCCCGCGCCTACGCGGTGATCCTGGAACGCATCAGTGGCACGAAGGTCACCGTCGTGCTGTCCGACGAAGTCGGAGCCAGCGACCGGATCAAGCAGTTCTCCGACTCCACCGACCAGTGGATGGTCGCCGTCCGCATGGTGTCGGAGGGTGTCGACGTTCCCCGTCTCGCCGTCGGCGTGTACGCGACCTCGGCGTCGACCCCGTTGTTCTTTGCCCAGGCCATCGGACGTTTCGTTCGTTCGCGTCGCCCCGGGGAGTCAGCGAGTGTCTTCGTGCCGAGTGTGCCGGTACTGCTGGACCTGGCGTCCAACATGGAACGCCAGCGTAACCACGTGCTGGGCAAACCGGACCGTCCGAATGAAGGCTGGGACGATGAGCTCCTGGCGCAGGCGAACAAGCAGGAGGACGAGCCGGACGAGCTGAAGGGCTATGAGACGCTCGGCGCGAACGCCGAGCTCGACCACCTCATCTTCGACGGGTCGAACTACGGCACCACGGTCGCCGGTTCGGAGGAGGAGCAGGAGTACCTGGGGTTGCCCGGGCTGCTCGACGCCGAACAGATGCGTACCCTGCTCCAGCAGCGGCAGACCCGGCAGCTGGACAACCGGGAGCGGGCGGCGAAGTCCGCCGAGGTGGAGCAGAAGGAGCGTGCCACCCGGGTGTCCGACGACTCCGCGGACAGCTCCGCCGGGGCCGACCGGGTCGCCAGTGAACAGCTGCCGGCGTTGCGCAAGAAGCTCAATGCGCTGGTCGGTGCGAAATCCGCGCGTACCGGGCGTCCGCACGGTGCCATCCACAACGAGGTCCGGCGCAACTGTGGTGGGCCGCCCACCGCACTGTGCAGCGCCCAGCAGTTGCAGGACCGGATCGCCTACCTGCGTGACTGGTGACCGCTGCTTGATACTCTGGGCGGTGACAACAGCGGGTGCCGACAGTGTTGCGCACCCGGCCCCCAGACCAGCCGGTCACGGTAGCTCGTGCGGCGGAGAGGCGACGCCACCACCATGGCCCTGGCAGACAACACCCCGGCGGGACGCGATGTGCCCGGAACCAACCGTCGGCAGAGCCGACTGAGTATCGCCGCCCTGCTGCTGGCGGTGCTGGCCGTCCCCGCCGCACTGTTCCCCTGGTTGGGACTGGTGGTTGCCGTGGTGGTGCTGGCCGTCGCACTGGTCGCCTTGATCCGGACGATGCGTTCCTCCGAGATCAGTCGCGGCTACCCCATTGCCGCGGTCGGGGTGTCGATCGCCGCTGTCGCCCTGGCCGGCATCATCACCAACGGCACGGCGAATCAGATCGAGGAGTGCGATCCGCAGGACCAGGCGGAGCTGGAACAATGCCTGGAGGACGGCCGCTCCAGCAACTGACGACTGACCCGCCGGGCAGCGGGGGGGGGGCTGCACCGGCGGGTCAGAGTGGGCAGAGCGGGGGAGAGTGAGCCAACGCGGCGCCGTCGCGGCCACGTCGGTGCCCCTCCGTCGTCGGACTACTCCAGGTAGTCGCGCAGTACCTGGGAACGGGAGGGGTGGCGCAGCTTCGACATCGTCTTCGACTCGATCTGACGGATGCGCTCGCGGGTGACCCCGTAGACCTGGCCGATCTCGTCGAGGGTCCGAGGCATGCCGTCGGTCAGGCCGAATCGCAGCTTGACCACACCGGCCTCCCGCTCGGAGAGGGTGTGCAGCACATCCTGCAGCTGGTCCTGCAGCAGGGTGAAGCTCACCGCGTCGACGGCGATGACGGCCTCGGAGTCCTCGATGAAGTCACCGAGCTGGCTGTCGCCCTCGTCGCCGATGGTCTGGTCCAGGGAGATCGGCTCGCGGGCGTACTGCTGGATCTCCAGCACCTTGTCCACGGTGATGTCCATCTCGCGGGCCAGCTCGTCCGGGGTGGGCTCACGGCCCAGGTCCTGGAGCAGCTCGCGCTGGATCCGGCCCAGCTTGTTGATGACCTCCACCATGTGCACCGGGATACGGATGGTGCGCGCCTGGTCGGCCATCGCACGGGTGATGGCCTGGCGGATCCACCAGGTGGCGTAGGTGGAGAACTTGTAGCCCTTGGTGTAGTCGAACTTCTCGACGGCGCGGATCAGGCCGAGGTTGCCCTCCTGGATCAGGTCCAGGAACGCCATGCCGCGGCCGGTGTAGCGCTTGGCCAGTGAGACGACCAGACGGAGGTTCGCCTCCAGCAGGTGGTTCTTGGCCTTTCGACCGTCGCGGTCGATCTCGCGCAGGTCGCGCTTCTGCATCGGCGAGATCTTCTCCTCGGAGTTGAGGATCTCGTCGAGCTTGTGGTGGGCGTAGAGGCCGGCCTCGATACGCTTGGCCAGCGACACCTCCTGCTCGGCGTTGAGCAGTGCGACCTTACCGATCTGCTTGAGGTAGGCACGCACCGAGTCAGCAGAGGCAGTGAGCTCGGCATCCTTACGGGCCTGGCGCAGCGCAGCGGACTCGTCCTCGTCCCAGACGAAGCTGCCGTCGTCGGCCTTCGCTTCACCGGACTCCTCGGAGTCGTCGTCGGCGGCGGCGCTGCCGGAGCCTGCCCCGTCGGTGGCCTCGTCCTCGGAGTCGGCGTCCTCCTCATCGTCCTCCAGGTCGTCGCCGAGGTCGAGGTCGGCCTCCACATCATCGACGTCATCGACAACATCGACATCATCAATGTCGTCGATGCTGGTGAATCCGTCGACCTGGTCCGCGGTACCCTCGACTTCGTCCGCATCATCACCGGTGGTGGTGGCGTCCTTGGCCTTGGCTCCGCGGCGGGTCTGCTCGGCGGCATCTGCGGCGGTGGTCTTCTTCGCCGCGGTCTTCGTGGCCGTCGCCTTGCGGGCGGTGGTCTTCTTGGCTGTGGTCTTCTTGGCTGCGGTCTTCTTCGCCGTCTTCTTGGTGGCGGTCTTCTTCGCGGCAGTTTTCTTGGCAGCCGTCTTCTTCGCAGTGCCGGACGCACCGGTGGCACCCGCAGGCGATGCCGTCTCGGCGGCGTCTGCGGTGGAAGAGGTGGCTGTCTCAGCGGCGGCAGACGTGACCGGGGAGGCAGCGCGAGGCGCGGCCTTGCGGGCGGCGGTCCGGGCGGTCTTCTTCGCCGTCGTCTTCTTCGCCACCTTTCGACCGGTCGTCGTTGCCGAGGCCGCCGGGGCGTTGCCGCCGTCGGCGTCGTTTCCGGAGGTGGAACTGGTGTTGGCCGCCACGAAAGACCTTTCTTGCGGGGTCAGGGGACTTGCTTTCGGTGCTCCTCCATCAGGAACACAGTCGACCCCCGATTATAACCCAGGCGGCGCGAAAGGCGGTTGTTGGACCCCGGAGACTCCAGGAAGTCAGTGCCGGTACCCCCGAAACGGTCAGGGGCGCACCCCGTCACGCACCGCCAGGGCGGCGCCGATGATTCCCGCCCGGTTGCGAAGCTTGGCCGGGACCACAGTCACGTCCACGGTGAGCTTCGGAACCCACTTCTCGTGCTTCCGGGAGATGCCGCCACCGACGATGATCGTCGTCGGGTTGAGGATCCGGACGTACTCGTGCAGTACCCGGTCGACCCGTCCAGCCCATTCCCGGTAGGTCAGGTCTTCACTGGTGCGTACCGCCGCCGAAGCCCAGTCCTCGGCGTCCATCGCCGGAAACAGCAGGTGGCCGAGCTCGGTGTTGGGGAACAGCTCTCCATCATGCAGCAGCGCCGAGCCGATCCCGGTGCCGAAGGTCAGCAGCAACACACTGCCTGAGGTGGCCTTTGGATCCCCGAAGGCGACCTCGGCGATGCCCGCAGCGTCCGCGTCGTTGAGGACCGTGAACTCCGGGGCGGACCCGGCACCGGCAACCCCGGCGGCCGCCAGCCGGGTGGTGAACAACTCCCGGCAGTCGGTTCCGATCCAGGAGGGGTCGATGTTCGCCGCCGTCCGCGCGGTCTGGTCGGTGACGACCCCCGGGACGGTGAGTCCGACAGGTCCGTCCCACCCGGCCTGCAGCAGTAGTTCGGCGACGGTGTCTGCGACCGCCTCCGGCGTGGCGGGGCGGGGAGTGGGGATCCGGATCCGGTCACCGATGAACTCGCCGGTCCCCAGGTCCACCCGGGCCCCCTTGATCCCGCTGCCGCCGATGTCCACACCGAAACCGATGTCGCATGTGCCGGTGACGGTGGCTGCTGACCTGCTGTCTGACGAGTTGTCCGAGGTGCTCATGGTTTCCTGATGCTACCGCAGCCTTGGCCCCCGGGAGCGGTGGCAGAATAGGGAACATGGCTGAACAGAGCAACCACCACCTCCTCGACGAACAGTCCACCCGGTCACTGGACCCCGCAGCCGCGGCGGCCCTGGCCGGGAGAACCCCTGACGACCTGCGCCGCATGTGCGTGTCGATCGCCGCAGAAGCCGCCGCCCTGGTGCGGTCGGCACGGCACTCTGCGGGGGTGCGGGTGGGTGTCAGCGGCACCAAGTCCTCTGCGGTGGACCCGGTCACCGAGATCGACCGGGCCAGCGAGACGCTGATCCGCGACCGGATCGCCGCACACAGTGCCGCAGCAGGGGGGCAGGACGTCATTCTCGGCGAGGAGGAGGGCGGACGCATCGTCGAAGGGCGGGTCACCTGGGTGGTTGACCCGGTGGACGGCACGGTGAACCTGATCTACGGGATCCCCGCCAGCGCGGTGAGTATCGCCGCCACCGTCGACGGGGTTCCCGTCGCCGGTGCGGTGGCCGACATCGCCCGCCGTCGGGTGTTCTCCGCCGCCGTGGGGGAGGACGCCCGTATCGCCTGGGAAGCCGACCTCTCTGCCGAGCAGACGCTGCCCCGCTGGTCCCCGGAAAACACAGACGGAGACCTGTCCACCGCCCTGGTGGCCACCGGTTTCTCCTACCAGGCCGACAACCGGGCGGCGCAGGTAGGTCTGCTTGCCGACCTGATGCCACGGATCCGTGACATCCGGCGGGTCGGCTCGGCGGCACTGGACCTGTGCGCGGTGGCCGCCGGACGCGTCGACGGCTACTACGAGCACGGCCTGGGCCCCTGGGACCATGCTGCCGGTGGGCTGATCGCGGCCCGGTCCGGGGCCGTGGTCTACCTGCCCCGGTTGACGGCCGGTTACGCCGACGGACTGCCTGTGCTGGCGGCAGCACCATCGATCGTCACGGAACTGGCGGGGGAGATCGTGGGTACCCGCATTCCTGATCCTGATCGCGGGCGGTTGACCTAGTGCTTCGGTGTTTTTCCGGGGTCTCTCGGCCACCGGTGTGGGGTGGCGAAGTGACAAGTGACGTTCGCTGTTTTACTATGCGCGTCTAGTGCCCGGGAATGTTCGTCGGTCCAGCACCGTTGACCACGCATATCCACCCGGTGACCTGCGCGGGGGAGACTCCGTCACAGAACAGACACAACTGCCACGAGGAGCACGATTATGGCTACCGACTACGATGCGCCGCGCACCCGTCCTGAGGACGAGATCGAAACCGATTCACTTGAGGGACTGAAGGCCGCAGAGAAGGCTGAGCCCGCTGTCGACGACAATGACGACGGAGACGTCGTCGAGCCGATCGACATCCCGTTGGCCGACCTGTCAGGTGAGGAGCTCAGTGGTTCGGTGATTCCGCGCCAGAACGACGAGTTCACCTGCTCGGTCTGCTTCCTGGTCCAGCACCGCACCCGCATTGCCGAGGACAATGGTGCAGGTGAGCTGATCTGCGTGGACTGCGCCTAGATTCGACACGGCGCCACACGGCGTCATTCAGCGCCATTCAGCGCCACACGCAGTGCTACAAGTGAACGGCCCCACCTCGTGACGAAGGTGGGGCCGTTCATGTCACGTAAGGTGTGTCGGCGTCTGTCAGTCGACGACGGGACGTCCGAACGCGGCGAGTAGCTTCTCTGGATCATGGGTGGAGATCAGCCAGTAGGGGGAGGGGTCGTCCGGGTCGTCGAGGACGAGCATCGCCATCGAGGGGACCCAGGTGCGGTGGATCACGAATGCCGCCGGATCGAGCTGGCGCCCCATCGCCGCGCTCCGGGCACTCGGCGGCACCGCGAGAGTCCGGCTGACCACCGATGCCGGAAGAGACGCCTCTCCAGCCCGCAGCCAAGTCTCGCCGTCCTCGGCGCGCTCCACGACGAGCTCGTTGCGCGACAGGTGCAGCAGCGACCAGACGACCGCTCCGGCGGCGAGGAGCCCAGCGATCACACCCCAGTACCAGCCACGGCCCATCTGCCCCTGAAAGCCGATCAGGGTGGCCACCCCGAGACCAATCACCCACCAAGACAGCGGGACGCGTTGGCGCTCGCGGTACAGCACACCCGGCCCCACCCCGTCAGGATGGATCTGGCCAGAATCCTGAGGCACGTCTTCTCCTGTCGCTTCGGGCTCGTTCACGATCTCCCAGTGTATCCGCATGGGGGCCGAACCCGATAAGCCGACCCTCCCCCCGGTAGACTCCGGCACCATGACTGACAGTCCCGACTCTGCGTTGAAGATCCTCCGGCTCGATCCTGATCTGCCGTTGCCGCGCCGGGCGCACCCTACCGACGCCGGTATCGACCTGCATTGTGCGGTCGACGTCACGCTGGCGCCAGGGGAGCGTGCTCTGGTGCCCACCGGCATTGCCGTCGCTCTGCCGGCGGGCACAGTCGGACTGGTCCACCCCCGTAGTGGGCTGGCCACGAAGAAGGGACTGTCGATCGTCAACGCCCCGGGAACCGTGGACGCCGACTATCGTGGCGAAGTGAAGGTCTGTCTGGTGAACCTGGACCGCGTTGATCCCATCGAAATCACCCGCGGCGACCGTATCGCCCAGTTCCTGGTGCAGCAGGTGTCGCTGTGCGAGGTGGTCGAGGTGTCGGACGCCGATGATCTCGGTGATACCGCCCGGGGTTCCGGCGGTCACGGGTCCACCGGAGTCTGACCCCTCCCGCCGACTGCCTCCGCAGTCGACGACAGTTACGCAACACGTATGTACGCAACACAGTAGGGAGATTCACAGCATGTGGCCTTTCGGCAAGAAGAAAGACACAGCCACCGGTGCCGCCGACCGCGAGACCGGTCAGCCGACCCGCGCGGCAGCTCCGGCCGAGACAGGGGCCTCGGCTGAGGCACCAGCCCCGGTCGAGGTGCCCGCCACGGACCAGCAGTCCACCCCGGACACCACCGTCGCTGCCGCCTCGGGGTACGACCCGGTCAACGGCAGCTTCGGCCCGTTCGACGGCGACAACGTGGACTTCCGGGAGTTCGACTACTCGGACTTCGCGAAGAGTGGACTGGACCTCGGATCGCTCCGGGTCCCGGTACCGCACAACGGTGAGGTCCAGGTGGAGATGGGGTCCAAGGGCCCGCAGATGATCCACATCCTCACCCCGTTCGGCCGCCTCACCCCGGTCGCCATGGCCGCCCCCCGCTCCGGCAACCAGTGGGCTGACAGCATCTCGGACGTCACCAAGGGGATGAGTGGTGACGGCCTGGAGGTCACCGTGGGGTCCAGCCTGTGGGGTCCGGAGGTGCTGGGCACCGTGAAGAATGGTGCGATGCGGGTGATCGGCGTCGACGGTCCCCGCTGGATGCTGCGTATGACCTTGGCTGGTCCGCTGGACAAGGCCGACCAACTCGCCGAGCTGGCCTACGAAGTCATTTCCCGGACGTTCGTCTACCGCGGCACTGAACCGCTGCCGGCCGGTCAGACCCTGCCGGTGACGATTCCGGCGGCGATGGCCGAGGAGCTGAAGAAGCTCGTCGAGCAGCGTCAGAAGGAGGCTGCGGACAAGAACGGCGAGTCGGGCCAGGCACAGAACAAGAACCAGGCTCCATCCCAGGACCCGGCCCAGCCCCGCCGCGGGTCCACTGCCGACCAGCACCTCGGGGACGAGAAGTGACCCACCCGGACCCCCACTCCGGGGAGGCCGCGGCACCGACGGTGATGGAGCAGATGGGTGGCCTGTCGGGACTGGTGTCCTCGGTGCTGCCGGTGCTTGTGCTGGTCCCGGTGAACCAGAAGTGGGGTCTTGGTCCCGCTCTGGCGGCCGCGGTCGGTGTCGCCGTGCTGGTCTTCCTCTGGCGCCTACTGCGCAAGGAGACGGTCATGCCGGCGGTGTCCGGGCTGATGGGTGTCGGTATCTGTGCCCTGATCGCCTGGTTGATGGGTGATGCGAAGGGCTACTTCGCCTACGGCATCTGGTATTCCCTGGCGGCCGGTATCGTCTTCGTCATCTCGGTCGTGGCGCGGTGGCCGTTGGTCGGTGTGATCTGGCGCGGGGTCAACGGCTCCGGCCATGCGTGGCGCAATGTCCGAACCGCCCGGCTGGCCTTCATGTGGGCCACCCTGGCGTGGGCCGTGGTGTTCTTCTCCCGCTTCATCGTCCAGCAGTGGCTTTACGGGCAGGACGATGTGGCATGGCTCGGTGTTGCCCGTATCGCCATGGGCCTCCCGCTGACCGCGGTGGTCGTGCTGATCACCGTCTGGGCCGTACGCGTCGCCGACAAGGCTGAACGTGCCTCCCGTGCCGTGGAGAGTCCTGACGTTCCCGACCATCATGACCAGGAGACGGTGTGACTGTCACGCTCGACATGCTCGGCCCCGCCCACGGCGGGAGTACAGTCGCAAGACTTGACGGTACAGACGGCAGGGTCGTCTTCGTCCGCGGTGCACTGCCCGGGGAGACCGGTGTGCCGGTCGAACTCGACACTGACCCAGAGACCTCCCGCAAGCGCTTCCTGAGCGGTTCCGTCGTCGATTCTGCGGCCATCGCCGGTCCTTCGGCCCACCGCGTCGCCCCGCAATGCCCGGCGGCCGCCCGCGGTGCCGGCTGCTGCGACCTCGACATCATCGACGCCGAGGGCTCCGTCGAACTGAAGACCCGCGTGGTCCTCGACCAGTTCGCCCGGATCGGCCGTATCGACCTCGACGATGCCGGAGTCCCGGTTCGCCAGCTTTCGCCGGCCCCGTTCACCGGCTACCGGACCCGCGTGCGGTTGGGGGTCGACGAGAGTGGCCAGGCCGGACTACGTCTGCGTGCCAGCAACGGGATCGTTCCGGTCACCGAGGTGGGCTGTGCACAGTGGGCACCTGCGTTGGCTGATGGCCTGGCAGAAACGCTCGCCGAGGCGGAGCTGACCCCGGGGGCGGAGGTCTGTGTGGCTCTCGGGGAGGACGGCCTGCGCGGCATCGTCGAAGTCCCGGCCGCCCGTGCGTCCAACCCCCGGTCCCGTTCCGGTCGTCGTCGCCGTGTCCCGAAGGGCCAGCGCAGGAGCGACACCCGGATCGAGCGCCGGGTCATCGAGCACCAGGGTACCGGTGAGCCCGGCACCGTGACCCGCACAGTGAAGGGGGTGAGCTGGCCGATGCCGGTGGAGGCCTTCTGGCAGGCCCACGGTGCGGCCGCCGAACTGTACTCCGGCTGGGTGCACGACACCGTCACCGGTGCCGTCACCGGCACAGCCGCCACATCATCGGCACCGTCAGAGCCTGCAGAACCGACTGTGTCGTCAGAGCCGACGGCATGGGACCTCTACGGTGGTGCGGGCGTTTTCGCCGCCGCGCTCACCGAGGCGCTGCCCGGCACGCCGGTCTACAGCGTCGACGGTGCCTCGGACGCCACCGCGGCCGGACGCAGCGTCCTGGTCGAGCGGGACGTCCGCTTCGTCACCGGTGACGTCGCCGACGCACTTGCCGAGCTCTCCGGGGCAGACCCGACAGTCGTTGTACTGGACCCGCCACGCACCGGTGCCGGAGCGCCGGTCGTCGACGCGGTCATCTCCCGGGCACCGCAGCATATCCTGCACATCGGGTGCGATCCGGCCACAGCGGCACGCGACGCCGCCGGCTTCATCGCCGGGGGCTACCACCCGGAATCGGTGACGGTGGTCGATGCCTTCGGGTTGACCCACCATGTCGAGGTCCTGGTGCACTTCACCCGCCAGGGATGACACCCTGCCCCACGTAGAATGGGCACCGACAGTCACACCAGAGTTGCCAGACCGGCTCGTCCGGCCGTCACGCCGGACACGATCGGAGACCGAGACATCCATGACCTCCACATCACTTCTCGAGGGGATCTCGTCACCGGATGACCTGCGGTCACTGACCGCCACCCAGCTGGAGAACCTTGCCGGGGAGATCCGTGAGTTCCTCATCGAGAAGGTCTCGGCCACCGGCGGACACCTGGGTTCCAACCTGGGGGTCGTGGAGCTCACCATTGCCCTGCACCGGGTCTTCGACTCGCCGTCCGACCCGATCATCTTCGACACCGGGCACCAGTCCTACGTCCACAAGATCCTCACCGGGCGCCGCGACCTCTTCGGCACGCTGCGTCAGCGTGACGGACTCTCCGGATACCCCGACCGGGCCGAGAGCCCGCACGACTGGACGGAGTCCTCCCACGCCTCAGCCGCGCTGTCGTACGCTGACGGCCTGGCGAAGGCCTTCGAACTGACCGGGCAGGCCAACCGCCGGGTTGTCGCCGTTGTCGGCGACGGGGCGCTGACCGGCGGGATGGCCTGGGAGGCACTCAACAACATCGGTGACGCCAAAGACCGGCCGGTGACCATCGTGGTCAACGACAACGGCCGGTCCTACTCGCCGACGGTCGGCAGCCTGGCGCAGCGCCTTGCGTCGTTGCGACTCCAGCCGGCCGATAACAATACCGCCAGGGCCGGCAGGGCCGGCAGGACCGGCAAGTTCCACCAGGCGATGACCCTGTTGAGGTCCTTCAGGGAGAGGGTCAAGAGCATTCTCATGCCGCAGGAGCTGTTCAGTGCCCTGGGGTTGAAGTACATCGGCCCGGTCGACGGCCACGACATCGCCGCGCTGCAGGACGCGTTGAGCTACGCCCGCAGCTACCCCGGGCCGGTCATCGTGCACACCCTGACCACGAAGGGCAACGGCTACCCGCCGGCCGAGAACGACGAGGCCGACCAGATGCACTCCACCGGGGTGATCAACCCGTCGACGGGCCGGGCCGTGCAGGCCAGGCCCCGGAGCTGGACCGATGTCTTCGCCGAGGAGCTGGTCCGGATCGGGCACCGGCGGGACGACGTCGTCGCCATCACCGCCGCCATGGCCGGGCCGACCGGTCTGGCCCGGTTCGCCGAACGGTTCCCGGACCGTACCTTCGACGTGGGCATCGCCGAGCAACATGCCCTGACCTCCGCCGCTGGCCTGGCACTCGGTGGTCTGCATCCGGTGGTGGCGGTGTACTCGACCTTCCTCAACCGGGCGTTCGACCAATTGCTGATGGACATCGGACTGCTGCACCTGCCGGTGACCCTCGTCCTCGACCGGTCCGGGGTGACGGGACGGGACGGGGCCAGCCACAACGGTATGTGGGACCTGACGCTGACCGGGGCGGTCCCCGGCATCCACGTCGCCGCCCCGCGCGACGGCCGGCGCCTGACCGAGGCACTGCTCCGCTGCCTGTCGGTGACCGACGGGCCCTCGGTCATCCGGTTCGCCAAGGGCGCCGTACCGCAGGACGTCCCGGCGGTGCGCTCGACCGACGGTTACGACGTCCTGCACGAAAGCACAGCCGCGGGCCTGGACGGCCTGGACGGCCTGGACGTCCTCGTGGTCTCCTACGGCAGGCTGACCGACCTGGCGTCCGCCGCCGCCGATGAACTGGAGACCGCCGGTCACCGGGTGCGTGTGGTCGATCCTCTGTGGGTCACCCCGGTGTCCCACACGCTGGTGGAGTTGGTCGGCCAGGCTGACCTGGTCGTCACGGTGGAGGACAACGGGGTGCATGGTGGTGCGGGCCAGATGCTGCACCGGGCAGTCACCGAGGCGGACATCTCCACCCCGGTGCGCTACCTGGGGATCGACCAGCGCTTCCTCGACCACGGGTCCCGCGGTGAGGTGCTGGCCGAGGTCGGTCTCGACGAGGAGTCGGTGCGGCACCAGGTCACCGAGTGGGTCGGCAGCGAAGTCGCCCGGAGACTCACCGGGGGCGACGGGCCAGCGTCAGCCCAGCAGGTCAACCACGACCGGTAGCAGGACCGGCACCAGCAGGTTCAACTGCCACGGGCGGCAACCGCAGTCCTGGAGCAGCGAGCCGAGCAGGTTCTCCACATCCCCGACCGGGTCCTCGGACCCACTGCCGGGAACAGTGGCTACCGATGCCTGCGACACATCCCAGGCCACCGAACGCAGGTGACGGATGACGATCAGGTCCTCCACCCGGATCCCGGTGTCCCCGGAAAGATCACCGACGGCCCCGCGGAAACCCTGGAGCAGGGCATGGGCCCGCGGATAGTCCTGCGCCCAGTGCCGGTGGTCGGGACGCCTGGCACCGGAGCGCGGCAGCGTCGGCAACGTCGAGGAATCGGCTGCCAGAGCGTCCTGCACCGCCTGCAACAGATCCGTGCGTGCGGCACGATCGACCCGGCGCCCACCGGACTGGGGACGGCTGAGCTGACGCGACGCCTGCGACGGACTCTTCGCCACATCGAGGAGCGATGAGCTGCGCAGCACCTGCTCCGGGGGAATGTCACGCTCCCGGGCGATACGGGTGCGTTCCTCGGTGAGTCGACGGGCCACCTCCAACCCCCGCCGGTTACGCAGTGAGCCGATACCCCGCAGTTCCCGCCAGTCCTGGGGCTGTACCGGATGTGACCAGTCGACCCTGATGCGCTGACACTCCTGGTGGTACCACTCGGCACGGCCCAACGACGTCAGTCGGGACATCGCCGTGTCCAGCAGCTCGATGAGCAACTCGACGTCCAGGGCGGCGTAGGACAGCATGGCGGTCGGGATCGGACGCGCCGACCAGTCCTCCCGGCCCTTGTCCTTTGCCACGGTCACCCCCAGCAGGTCACCGAGCATGCCGGCCAACCCGACCTGCCCGTAGCCCAGCAGTCGTCCGGCGACCTGGGTGTCATGCAACTGCGGGGTGCGCCAGCCCAGGGAGGTCAACGCCGGCAGGTCCGAATGGCCGGCGTGCAGGATCCACGGGGAGTCGTTCATCACCGGGGCCAGCAGGTCCCCGGCCCCCGGGACCAATGCCGGATCGACAAGATGGGTTCCGGCCCCCTCACGGCGGACCTGCACCAGGTAGGCGCGGTCGTCGAACCGGAAACCGGAGGCACGCTCGGTGTCGACGGCGATAGGGCCACGTCCGTCACCGAGGACCTCGGCGACCCGGCGCACCGCAACAGCGGTGTCCGCCACCGGGGGAACACCCTCACGAGGGCGGCTCAGGTGCTGGACGGGGGAGTCGGGGTGATGGGGCACGGCAGTCAAACCTAGCGGCTTCCGATGGCCGTGATCCCCTCGGGCGGAAGACCCGCCACATTCGCCAACACATGGGCGAAGGCGGTGACATGGCCGGACAGGTCGGTTCCAGTGGCCGTCCAGGACGCCCGCAACTCGATCTGGAAGGCACTCGCCGGCCCGGCGATGTCACCGAACCGACTCGACGCGGTGGCGGTCACCGTCCCACCCAGGTCCGAGAACGCGGCGGCCGGGCTGCTCTCGCCACTCTCGGCACTGTCGGCACTGTCGCCGTCCTCGCTGAGCTGGTCGAGCTCCTCGGTCAACCAGTCCCACGCCACATCAGGGAGCAACGGATCCTGGGCCACCGAAGAATCAAGGTCGGCCTGAATGTAGGCGACCAGCTTCATGATCGTCGGACCCTCATCGGTGCCCGGATCATGCAGCAGGATCAACCGGCCGAAGGCATCACCGTCGGCATCGGTGGGGATGTTCACCGGGACGGCGGCTTCCCCACCGTCGTCCCGGACATCTCCGGCGAGTAATCGGTCGACCTCCAGCCCCACCGCGTGACTGTACGGCGCCAGTTTTCGTGGTGGGCGAATATCGGTGACGGTAATCCCGCCACGCACCTTCGCATCGTGCATCGAGGTCACCGCGTCGCGGAACGGGCCCGGGGCGCTCTGCTGCCCCGAGTCCGCAGCCCGCGGCCCCGACTCTCCTGTCAACTCACGTTCAACGCTCACGGGGGTCAATGTAACGACGGTGGGGGAGGAAGTGGGGTAGGCGCGCCGTCGGGCACCGTCATTGCGTCGGTCCCTGGCATAATCGGGCGCATGGAGAACCACAACCCTCACCTGCCCGGAGCCGACCTCGTTGCCGCCGCAGCAGCTGCCCGACGGGCCCGCGCCGACGCTCCCTTCCTTGCCGCCGCACGAGGGGAGGAGCCGTCCCGCCGTCCGGTCTGGATGATGCGCCAGGCAGGCCGCTCGCTGCCGGAATACCGGGAGCTGCGTAAAGACATCGGCATGCTGGACTCCTGCTTCCGTCCCGACCTGCTCGCCGAGATCACCCTGCAACCGGTGCGCCGACACGACGCGGACGCGGCGATCCTGTTCTCCGACATCGTCGTCCCGCTCAAGGCCGCCGGAGTACAGGTGGACATCGTCGCCGGACGTGGCCCGGTGCTCGCAGAACCGATCCGCACCGCCGACGCCATCGACGCACTGCCGGTGGTCGACGCCAGCCAGCTCGACGCGATCGTGGAGGGCATCGGTGGGGTGCTGTCCGAACTACGCGACGACCAGGTCCTCATCGGCTTCGCCGGGGCACCGTTCACCCTGGCGTCCTACCTCATCGAAGGTGGACCGTCGAAGAACCACGGTGTGACCAAGTCGCTGATGTACTCCCAGCCGCAGCTGTGGCACGCACTGATGGAGAAGCTGACCCCCACCGTCATCCAGTTCCTGCAGAGCCAGATCGGCGCCGGCGTCGACGCCGTGCAACTCTTCGACTCCTGGGCCGGCTTCCTCACCCTGAGTGACTACCGCGAGTACGTCGCCCCCTACTCCGCCCGCATCATCGAGGCAGTGCGCCCCTACGACATCCCGGTCACCCACTTCGGCGTCAACACCGGCGAACTGCTCGGCGAGATGGCCGCTGTCGGCCCCGACATCCTCGGCATCGACTGGAAGACCCCGCTGGACGTGGCCGCGCGCCGGGTCAGCGATTCGCTGGAGGCCGCCCACCAGGCCGGTGACGAGCGGGTGCCGGCCGACCGGCTGGTCCGGGCGATCCAGGGCAACCTCGACCCTGCGGTGCTGCTGTCCACCCCGGAGGTCATCGCAGACCAGGTGCGCCGGGTGTGTGCCGAGGCCGACCGTGCCGTCGATGCCGGGGATGCCTGCGGCCATATCTTCAACCTGGGCCACGGTGTGCTCCCGGAGACCCCTGCCGACGCGATCACCCGCGCCTTCGCCGAGGTGCATGAGCTGTGACCGGGCCACGGATCGCGATCGTCGGCGGCGGAGTCAGCGGCCTCGCCGCCGCCTGGGAACTGCGGCGTCGGTTGGGACCTGAGGCGCACATCCAGATCCTGGAGGCCTATGACCGCATCGGCGGAAAGCTGAAGACCGTGGACTTCAGCGACGGTCCGGTGGACATGGGTGCCGAGGCCTTCCTGACCCGTCGTACCGGGCTGGCCGGTGTGATCACCGAACTGGGACTGGGCGATGAGCTCCGGGTGCCGTCCGGTGCCCGCAGCGCCTTCCTCGTCGACGGTGAACTGGTCGACATCCCCGCTGCCACGATGATGGGCGTCCCGGCCCGTGGTGCGGATGTCGCCGAGGTACTGACCCCGGAGGCGTGTGCGGCGATCGATGCCGAACGTGATGGCGCGCCGCTGCCGTGGACCCCCGGTGACGATGCCAACGTCGGCGAGCTCGTCCGACAGCGGTTCACCGGTGAGGTCGTCGACCGGCTGGTGTCGCCGATGCTCGGTGGGGTGTACTCCAGTTCCGCCGACGATCTCGGGGTGCGCGCCACCATCCCGCAGCTCGCCGACGCCCTCGACAATCTCGCCGACCGTGGTGAGGACGTCCACCTGTCCACCGCCGTCCAGCAGGTGCTCGACGAGCGTGCCGCCGCCAGCGCCAGCGGTGACGGGACGCCGGGCCCGGCGTTCAACACCCTGGCCACCGGCTACCGCACCCTGGTCAACCGGCTTGCCGAAGCGTCGGCAGCCGATATCCGGGTCAACACGCAGGTGGAGTCCATCGGTCATTTGACTGACCGGATCTACCTGGAGCCGGTCGGACGGGTCGACGCTGTCATCGTCGCCGTCCCCGCTCCGACCGCGTCAGTGCTGCTGCAGGATATCGTCCCGTCGGCCGCGGAGATCCTCGATGAGGTGAAGCTCGCCAGCTCCGCGGTGGTCGGCATGAGGTTCGAGACCACCGAGGGGCTACCGGAACGCTCCGGAATCCTCATCGGGCAGGACGGTCCGACCCGGGCCAAGGCCTTCACCTTCTCTTCGCGCAAGTGGCCCCACATCGGCGAGCGGGGGACCGGTGCCGGGGCCTTCGTCCGCGCCAGTTTCGGCACCTTCCACGACCCCAGCCTGGTCGAGGCCGAGGACCGCACACTGATCGGCTACGCCCTGGAGGACCTCGCCGCGGTCACCGGGTTCACCGCCCGGCCGGTGGAGACCTTCGTCCAGCGCTGGTGGGGTGGTCTGCCGGTGTACGGTGTCGGCCACCCGGCGACGATGGACGCGGTGCGTCGGGCCGTGGACGCAGCCCCCGGTGTCGCCGTGGCCGGCGCCTACCTCGACGGGGTCGGCGTACCTGCCTGCGTGGAGGCGGGACGCGCTGCCGCGGAGAAGATCGTCGCAGAGCTGGTCTGACACCGGCCACGCCCTGATATCGGGGGTGGTCAGGCCACCCTTTGGCGTAGACTGAACCTGTCACGGAGGAACGAGATTCTCCGCGTGAAATCACCGTCGCACACGAGACAGGACAACAGATAGCAATGGCAAAGCTCGACTTCAAGGCGCTCAACGAGAAGCTGCAGTACACCATGTGGTCGGTGTTCAAGGTCAGGCAGGGGGAACTTGACCTGGAGGACGGCGACCGTGCAGCCGTCGCGGCGGAGTTCTCCGCCTTCCTGGCGTCCTTCGACGACGAGGAACTCACCGTCCGCGGTGTCTACGACCTCACCGGCCAGCGCGCTGAGGCGGACATCATGATCTGGTGGCACGCCGAGAAGTTCGACGACCTGCAGCGCGCCTACCGGCGCTTCCTCAAGGAGACCGCACTGGGTCGGGCCAGTGAGCCGGTGTGGACCAACTCCGCACTGCACCGCCCTGCGGAGTTCAACAAGTCCCACCTGCCGTCGTTCATCATGGGGGAGGATCCGGGCGAGTGGATCGCGGTCTACCCCTTCGTCCGCTCCTACGAGTGGTACCTGCTGCCGGACGCCGAGCGTCGCACCATCCTCGCCGAACACGGGATGGCCGCCCGCGGATTCGACGAAGTCCGGGCGAACACCGTCCCGGCCTTCGCCCTCGGCGACTACGAGTGGATCCTCGCCTTCGAGTCCCCGACCCTGGACCGGATCGTGGACCTGATGTACCAGATGCGCTACACCGAGGCACGTCGCCACGTCCGTGAGGAGATCCCCTTCTTCACCGGACGCCGGGTCAACAGCTCCGCCGAGGAGCTCGCCGGATTCCTCAGCGAGCTTCCCTGAGCTACTTCTCCCTGAGTTCCAGCGCGATACCGTTGATGCAGTAGCGCAGGTCGGTGGGGGTGTCGTAGCCCTCGCCGGCGAAAACGTGGCCGAGGTGCCCACCACAGGTGGCGCAGAGCACCTCGGTCCTTCGCGTTCCGAGCGAGTCGTCGGCGCGGGTGATGACCGCGTCGGTGTCCGCCGGGTCGAAGAAGGACGGCCATCCGCAGTGCGAATGGAACTTCTCGGTGGAGCGGAACAGCTCGGTACCGCAGCCTCGACAGTGGTACACCCCCTCGGTCTCCAGATCGGTGTAGGAACTGGTGAACGGACGCTCGGTCGCCGCATTCCGCAGGACCTGGTAGGTGTCCGGGGCCAGGCGCTCGCGCCACTGCTCGTCGCTGAGGGCGGAGAAGTCCTCGATGGGGTTGACCTCAGGGGTGTGGTCGGTCATCGTCGATGCCTCGCTTCATACTCGTCGGGGGAGTCTGTGTCGGTTGTGCCACCGTCCGGGGTTCCACTGTCCGGAGATCCGGCGTGGCTGTCGGTGTCGACCGGTGCAACGTGACCGGGGCCGTCATTGTTCCCCGACCCGGCTTCCTCACCGTTGCCGGCACGCCAGTCGGTGACCAACCACACCACCACGCAGGCAGCGGCTGTGATGACGATCAGTCCCCAGCCGACGGTGCCGCGGGTGTACTCGATGATCTTGCCGGCCCGCTCCCACCGGTCGGACCCCCACTCGTCGTAGGACAGACACCAGTAGATACCGAACCAGGTCACCGGGTTGTGCATCACCGACAGGCGCCCGAAGACGGTGAAGATCATCGGCAGCAGCATCATCGAGTAGTACATCTGGCCCAGGGAGCTGACCAGGAACACCCCGGTCATCAGGATGCCGGTGGACGTCGCCGCCCACATCCACGGGTCGCTGTTGCGCCAGCGCAGCAGTCCGAGCACCGCCACGGCAATGGCCAGGGCACAGAGCCCGCGCAGAACCAGGACGATCCAGTCGTCCATCCCGTAGTAGACACCCACCCCGGAGATGGAGGAATTGGCGTAGTCACGGACCTCGCCGAGATAGGGCACCAGCTTGTCCAGGTAGTCGCCGGGCTGGTTCATCAGTGGAATGGCAGCCAGGTTCAGCACCACCGGTACCGCGATACCGGAGATGACCGCCGACCACTGGGCGCGGACGAACGGCAGGAACAACAGGACGGCGAACTGGGGTTTGACGGTGATGGTCAGACCGATGACCAGGCCGGCCAGGATACTGGCCCACCGACTGTTCTGCCCGTTACCGGGGCCGAGTTTCCACGAGATGTCGCCGCGTCCGACAAGCAACCACCAGAGGAAGGCCACCTCGGCGAGCAACAGGATGCCGTTGATGTTGGAGAACAGCAGCGTGTTCGTCACCGACTCGGTGGCGAAGACCAGGAAGATGGCCACCGGCAGCACCGGTCCGGTCAACGGCTGACGGACAATCTTGGTCAGCAGTGCCAGGGCAGCGATCACGGCGATGGCGTTGGCGGCGATGAACATCGCCCGACCGAGACCCCAGGACGGGGCGAGGGTCATCGGGCTGAGCAGCAGGGTGCCGCCGGGGGAGTAGAGGTAGTGCGGGTCGACGAAGCTGTAGTTCTCGTTGTAGACCGGCACGCCATCGCGGAAGCGGTGCAGTGCGTCCCACACGGTAGTGAAGTCGTCGGTGGGGTGCTGGTTCTGTGGAATCAGCACGATGCGGTGCAGCATCGTCATGATGGCCAGCGGCCATGCTGCCATGGTCAGTGCCCCAGACGGGGTGCGCAGTGAAGCCCAACGAGAGGGCGCGCGTCCGTTCGAGGGAGGAGTTGTCGTAGTCATGGCGGTCACCCCGAGAATGTTAGCTGTTGTGCGGTCCGAAATACGGTTCCGCCACGGATTACGTGGACCGCACACGCCGGACGCCCGCCGCCTCCCGGGGGAGACGGCGGGCGTCCGGCCTGTCGTGGAGCGGATGACGAGACTCGAACTCGCGACCCTCACCTTGGCAAGGTGATGCGCTACCAACTGCGCTACATCCGCAAAAAAGTGACCAGGCGACGATGCCTGTTCGTGCGCGATACTGGGATCGAACCAGTGACCTCTTCCGTGTCAGGGAAGCGCTCTCCCGCTGAGCTAAACGCGCGGGCTTCTCCCGCCGCCACCAGCCCAGGGCCGGTAGGGGGAAGTGGAGCGGATGACGAGACTCGAACTCGCGACCCTCACCTTGGCAAGGTGATGCGCTACCAACTGCGCTACATCCGCAAAAAAGTGACCAGGCGACGATGCCTGTTCGTGCGCGATACTGGGATCGAACCAGTGACCTCTTCCGTGTCAGGGAAGCGCTCTCCCGCTGAGCTAAACGCGCTTACTGCGAGGTGGAAACGGGAATCGAACCCGTGTACACGGTTTTGCAGACCGTTGCCTAAGCCACTCAGCCATTCCACCGTGGCGTCTCCGCCTCGTTCGGACCTTGACTCTACCGGTTGGGCACCGGAAGAGTAAAACCTAAGACCCTGAGCGGATGACGAGACTCGAACTCGCGACCCTCACCTTGGCAAGGTGATGCGCTACCAACTGCGCTACATCCGCAAGCACCGTGTTGTTCCGGTGCGCTGCAAAACTCTATATGTTCCGTCCCCTAGGCACAAATGTGCACGTCATCGTTGGTTCCGGCGTGGGATGTCGGGCATGGTGCCCGGCAATCGAACCCCATCGTTGTGATTCTGCATCGAGAATGTCTGGTGATTGCACCGTTATTGCCCTGTGGTTCGGCCCTGTGGTTCCGCCCCGGTGCGCTGGCGGCGGTTCGCACGGGGCATAAGGGCGACAGGGCCTGCGACCGCAACGGCGAAATCAACCATCCATGCCGTGACGTGCGAAGTTGTGCTCGGGTGGTGTGGTGGTGATAGGTTACATCTCGTTCGCCCGAGGTCCCATAGCTCAGCGGAAGAGCGTTCCGTTCACACCGGAGAGGTCGCTGGTTCGAACCCAGCTGGGACCACCACGACACTACAGCCCGTCAGTACCGTCACGGTACCGACGGGCTGCTTTCGTTTATCCGGTGTCACCTGCCATAAGCTGGGCCTGTACCCCTATGCAGGTGTCCCCGGGAACTGCCGGGCAGTCCGGAACGACCTGTGGAGCGAAGGGCCGTAGACTACATGCTGCGCCCCGATTCACCTGTGCTGATTGACCTGCGCAGCCTGACCTGCGCTGATCTGAAAGGACGACGATGTCCCGTTCCTCCACCACTGTCCGCCGATGCATCCCGTTTGTCGCGCCGATTGCCGCTGCGGGACTGGTGAT
The DNA here is from genome assembly GCF_052264515.1 of Candidatus Corynebacterium faecigallinarum. Lineage (NCBI taxonomy): Bacteria > Bacillati > Actinomycetota > Actinomycetes > Mycobacteriales > Corynebacteriaceae > Corynebacterium > Candidatus Corynebacterium faecigallinarum. Next base: position 145,204 of record NZ_JBQQOC010000001.1, on the reverse strand, counting down.
CGCGACGACTCCCGCCGCCTTCGCCCACGACCAGGTGGCCGGTGGAAGCCCGGAGCCTGAGAGCACCGTCTCCTCGGTTCCGGAGTCCATCGTGGTGGAGAACTCGGCGGAACCCCGCGAGGACTACAACTCGATCGCCCTGTCGCTCTGCGGTGACCAGGTGGTGTCTGGCGAGCCTTCCATCGACGGCTCGTCATTGACCCTCGACGTCCCCTCGGACGAGGACCTGGCTGACGGTGAGTACACGGTCGGTTACCAGATCACCTCCTCGGACGGTCACCCGATCCGCGGCAGCTACACCTTCACCCTCGACACCGGGAGTGGCGAGGTCGTCGACTGCGCGTCCGGTGAGGAGGAGTCCGCCTCCGGCGATGCGGACGAGGACGGTCTGCCCTCGTGGACCGGCACGGCGCTCGGCATCACTGGTGTCATCGTTGTGGCAGGTGCCTTGATCATGGCTATCGCCCGATTCCGGAACATGAACCGCGACGAGGACAACTGACCCATGATGTCTTCTCGCACCACCCGACGTAGCTTCCTCACCGGAGTCGGGGTTCTCTCGGCTACTGCGGCAGTAGCTACCGCCGCGTCCTGCGCCAACGGCGGTGGGACAGACGGTGACGGCACGGACAACAGTGGCGCAGACGGTGCAGGTGGCACAGGCACCGGCGGTATCGGCGACACCGGCACGGTCACCTTCGACGGCCCCCACCAGGCCGGCATCACCACACCACTGCAGTCCCACAACACCACCGTGGCATTCACGCTGCGTGACGGGGTGGACGCCGACGGCGCCCGGCGGCTGCTGCGTCTGTGGACCGACGATGCCAGGCGGCTGTGCACCGGCGGGACCGTCCTGGCCGACCTGGAACCCGAGCTCTCCGAGACCACCGGGAACCTCACCGTGACCTGTGGGTTCGGCGCGTCCTTCTTCAACCGGACCAAGATAGGGAACCGGCCGGACTGGTTGGAGCCGCTGCCGAAGTTCACCGGTGACCGTCTCGACAACACCTGGGGCGAGCGGGACATCGTCCTGCAGATCTGTGGTGACGACCGCACGACGGTCTCCCACGCGGTCCGCGTGCTGGTGCGGGGCGGGGCGGACTATGCCCGGCCGTCGTGGAGCCAGGAGGGCTTCCTCGACATCCCGCTCGACACCGACGGACAACAGGGAACCCCGCGCAACCTCTTCGGCTTCAAGGACGGCACGGTCAACCCGGACACCGCGGACGAGCAGGACGAGCATGTCTGGATCGGCGAAGGACCACTCGCCGGCGGGACATGCATGGTCATCCGGCGCATCGCCTTCGACATGCCGGAATGGGAGGCCGCGGACCGGATCACCCGCGAGGTGTCGATGGGACGCACCATCGTCGAGGGCGCGCCGATCGGTGGGGAGAAGGAGTTCGACGAGCCGGACTTCGAGGCCTTCGGTGACGACGGACTGCCGGTCATCGACACCAACTCCCACATCGCCCTGGCCACCGCCACCGGGCACGAGGACACCGACCCGCTGCTTCGTCGGGCCTACAACTACGACCTGCCGGTCACCGTCTCCGGTGCGGACGATCTGGTCGACGCTCCGCTGATGGACCTCTCGGACACCGGCTTGATCTTCACCTGTTTCCAGCGTGATCCCCGACGGTCCTTCATCCCGATGCAGCGGCGACTGGCGGAGGGGGACCGGCTGAATGAATGGATCGTCCACGTCGGCTCGGCGGTGTTCTATGTGCCGCCGGGAACCGACGAGGACGGCTTCTGGGGCGAGGAGCTCTTCGACTGACCTGATCCGTGCCGGTGGCACGGCTGGTCACCCCGCCAGGTAGTGTAGTCCTCGACTTCCAGTCGAGGATCGATGAAGCGATCCGGACCGTCACCAGGTATGTGACTGTCCTCATCTGTCGTGTTAGGAGCACACCCGAAGTGAGTAATTCAGCATTGGACGCCGGCAACGGAATCGGAAACCCCGAGGTCACCGTGCCGGAGGCGACGTTCACCGTCCCCGCCGGTGAGTCCGCTGGCGCCGCCATGCGTCCCCTGGAGCTGCCGAACAAGGGCCCGCAGGCCATTGTCTGCGTCCGTGATGCCGAGGGAAACCTCCGCGACCTGGCCTTCACTCCTGACACCGACACCGAGGTCACCGCCGTCGCCGCCGACACCGAGGACGGACGTGGTGTGATCCGCCACTCCTGCGCCCACGTGCTCGCACAGGCTGTTCAGAAGGAGTTCCCGGGCACCAAGCTCGGTATCGGCCCGGCCGTCGAGAACGGCTTCTACTACGACTTCGAGCCGGCCGAGCCCTTCACCCCGGAGGACCTCAAGCGCCTCGAGAAGGCGATGAAGAAGATCATCAAGTCAGGTCAGCGCTTCGAGCGTAAGGCCTATGACTCGGTGGAGGACGCCCGTGAGGAGTACCTCGACGAGCCCTTCAAGCTGGAGCTGGTGGACGACAAGTCCCGGGGTGACATCCCCGAGGACGACGCCGCCGCCGAGGTCGGCGAGGGCGAACTGACCGCCTACTCCAACCTCAACCCGCGCACCGGCGAGGTGGAGTGGTACGACCTGTGCCGTGGCCCCCACGTGCCCACCACCCGCTACATCCCGGCCTTCGCCCTGACCCGCACCTCCGCCGCCTACTGGCGCGGTGACCAGTCCAAGGCCGGCCTGCAGCGCATCTACGGCACCGCCTGGGAATCCAAGGAGTCCCTCGACGAGTACCAGACGATGATCGCCGAGGCCGAGAAGCGTGACCACCGGCGTCTCGGCTCCGAGCTTGACCTGTTCAGCTTCCCCGACGAGATCGGCTCCGGCTTCCCGGTCTTCCATCCGGACGGAGCGACGATCCGCCTGGAGATGGAGGAGCACTCCCGTCGCCGCCACATCGCCTCGGGCTACTCCTTCGTGTCCACCCCGCACATCACCAAGGGCACGCTGTTCGAGAAGTCGGGCCACTTGGACTGGTACGCCGACGGCATGTTCCCGCCCATGAAGCTGGACGAGGAACGCGACGCCGACGGCAACATCACCAAGCAGGCCGTCGACTACTACGCCAAGCCGATGAACTGCCCGATGCACAACCTGATCTTCGCCTCCCGTGGCCGGTCCTACCGTGAGCTTCCGCTGCGACTCTTCGAGTTCGGCACGGTCTACCGCTACGAGAAGTCCGGTGTGGTCCACGGCCTCACCCGTGCCCGCGGCTTCACGCAGGACGACGCCCACATCTACTGCACCGAGGACCAGCTCGAGGTCGAGCTGACCACCGTGCTGGAGTTCATCATCTCCCTGCTCAAGGACTACGGTCTCGATGACTTCTACCTGGAGCTGTCGACCAAGGACCCGAACAAATACGTCGGCTCCGACGAGGTCTGGGAGAAGGCCACCGAGACTCTGCGTGCGGTCGCGGAGAAGTCCGGCCTCGAGCTCGTCCCGGACCCGGAGGGCGCGGCCTTCTACGGCCCGAAGATCTCCGTGCAGGCCCGCGACGCCATCGGCCGCACCTGGCAGATGTCCACCGTGCAGCTGGACTTCAACCTGCCGGAGCGTTTCGACCTGGAGTACACCGCCAACGACGGCACCAAGCAGCGTCCGGTGATGATTCACCGCGCCCTGTTCGGTTCCATCGAGCGTTTCTTCGGCGTGCTGCTGGAGCACTACGCAGGCGCCTTCCCGGCCTGGCTGGCCCCGCACCAGGTCACCGGCATCCCGGTCGCCGACGAGTTCATCGCCTACCTCGAGGGCATCACCGCCGAGCTGCGTGAGCACGGTATCCGTGCCGCGGTCGACACCTCCGACGACCGCATGCAGAAGAAGATCCGCAACCACACCACCGGCAAGGTGCCCTTCATGCTGCTGGCCGGTGGCCGCGACGTCGAGGCCGGGGCGGTCAGCTTCCGCTTCCTCGACGGCACCCAGGTCAACGGTGTGCCGAAGGACGAGGCCGTGCGAATCATCACCGAGTGGGTCCGGGCTCGCCGCAATGAGCAGCCCAACGGAGAGAACATTGCCGAACTCCGCTGACACCCGCCCCACCTCCGACAGTGTCCCCGGCACCATTGGCGGCAACGGTGAGACGGTGACGGATACCGGCGTCGGGATAGAGGACGGACTCGCCCGGCTGTGGGCCCCGTACCGGTCGGCCTACATCGCCGAGAACGGGGCGTCCGGAGGTGCTGGCGCATCCGGCGCTGGCTCGAAGAGCGACGATCCTTTCGAGGACCTGCCGGAGAAGTCGGACGAGGAGGCCCTCATCGTGGCGCGCGGTGCCGAGGTCTTCTGCATCCTCAACCTCTACCCGTACAATCCGGGGCACATGATGGTCCTTCCGTACCGGAAGGTCGCGTCATACGAGGATTTGACCGACAGTGAGACTGCCGAAATGGCAGACTTCACCAAGAAGGCGATCCGGGTGCTGCGTCGGGTGTCACGTCCGGAAGCGTTGAACGTGGGCATGAACCTTGGCAAGGCCTCCGGTGGGTCGGTGCCGGGACACCTGCACCAGCACATTGTGCCGCGGTGGCAGGGCGACACCAGTTTCATGACGGTGTTGACCGGTTCGAAGATCATGGTGCAGTTGCTGGGGGAGACCCGCCAGCTGCTGGCGCAGGCGTGGAAGGAGATCTAGAGGAATGTTGAGCGTTCGCGGACGCCGTCCGGCGGCGGTGGTCATCGAGCCGATCGCCCGACGGTTGGTCAATTGGGGAGTGTCCCCGAACGCGGTGACGATCACGTCGACCGCGGTTGCCGTCATCCTCTCCATCGCTCTGATCCCCACCGGTCATCACTTCCTTGCCGGCATCCTGCTCGGCATCACGGTGGCCACCGACATGGTCGACGGCACCATGGCGCGTATGCGTGGCGGTGGCACCAAGTTCGGTGCCACCCTCGACGCCACATGCGACCGCATCTCCGACGGTGCACTGTTCGGCGCGATCGCCTGGTGGCTGGCCTTCCAGGACGAGCATTCACCGCACAAGGGACTGTTCGCCGCCGCCCTGGTGATCATCGTGGCCAGCCAGGTCACCTCGTATGTCAAGGCCCGTGCCGAAGCCTCCGACATCAAGGTCGACGGCGGGTTGATCGAGCGTCCGGAACGCCTGATCATCGGACTGGTCTCTCTCGGCATCTCCGGACTGGGCGTGCCGTACATCCTGGGGATCGGCATAATCGTCCTGGCCATCGGCTCGGTCTATACCGTCATTGAACGACTGGTCCTGGTGGCACGGTCGGATGCCGCCTCGGAGGTCATCGCCGCCCCGACGGGCGCGGCGGAGTTCCCCTCTGCCGAGGGACATGACGAGGCAGGGAAGGATGCTGCACAGTCGGAGGCCGCGGGATCGGACGCTGCAGGTACCGGCTCAAGCTCCCGCACTGACTCCGACACGAACCCGGGCGGCGACACCCCCGGAAACAAGGGGGTAACCACATATGAGTGACCGCGCTGAGTCCACGACCGAGTCCTTCGCCGAAAAGCTCAGCTCCCTGGCCTACCGTGCCGGATGGGCGCTGACCCGACGGGTGCCTGAACCTGTCGCCGACCGGCTGTTCACCCTCATCGCCGACAAGGTCTCCGACGGTGGAACCGGCCCGGCACAACTGCGCGCCAACCTCGGTCGCATCGTCGGTGACGCCAATGTCACCCGCGAGATGGTGCGGGACGCCATGCGGTCCTACATGCGCTACTGGCGCGAGGCCTTCCAGCTGCCCAGCATCGCCGGCCCGGAGCTCGCCGCCCGGGTCCACGAGGGTTTCGACCCCGCCGACGTGGCACGCCTGGACGCCGCGATCGCCCGTGGCCGGGGCGTGGTGCTCAGCCTGCCGCACTCCGGCAACTGGGACATGGCCGGCATCTGGCTGGTCGACCACTTCGGCCAGTTCGCCACGGTCGCCGAACGCCTCAAGCCCGAGAGCCTCTTCGACGCCTTCGTGGAGTACCGCGAGTCCCTCGGTTTCGAGGTCCTCGCCCTCTCCGGCGGGGAACAGCCTCCCTTCGGCCGGCTCAAGGAGGTGCTCAACGGCGGCGGTGTGGTGTGCCTGCTCGGCGAGCGTGATCTCTCCGGCAAGGGTGTCGAGGTCGACTTCTTCGGCGAGCGCACCTCCATGCCGGTCGGCCCGGCACGTCTGGCACAGCAGACCGGTGCCGCGCTGATGGTCTACCACTCCGGGTTCTCGGAGGACGGCTGGATCTCCCGGATCAGTGAGGAGCTCGACACCGACCCGGCGCGTCCGGTGGCCGACATCGTCCAGGACCAGGCGGACATCTACGCCCGCAACATCGCAGACTTCCCGACCGACTGGCACATGCTGCAGCCGCTGTGGTTCTCGGATCTCTCCGAATCGCGTCTCAAGCGTATGGGGGTCTCTGATGCCGGGTTGTCGGATCCGGAGGTGTCGGATTCGTGAAAATCGGCATGGTCTGCCCCTACTCCTTCGATGAGCCGGGCGGCGTGCAGATCCACGCCATCGACCTGTGCGAGGAACTTGCCCGACGTGGCCACGAGGTCAGCCTGATCGGCCCCGGTGGTCCCGATGCCGAGGTCCCGGACTTCGTCGAGATCGGTGGCGGATCGATCCCCATCCCGTACAACGGCTCGGTGGCCCGGTTGTCCTTCGGGCCGTCCACCTGGCGTCATCTGGGACGGTGGATCCAGAACCACGACTTCGACGTGGTGCACATCCACGAGCCGAACTCGCCGTCCTACTCGATGATCACCCTGGCGAAGGCCGACGGGCCGATCGTGGCAACCTACCACGCCTCAGCCAGCGAGTCGATGATCCTGCGGGTGTTCCTGCCGATCCTTCGCCCTTTCCTGGAACGGATCCAGGGCGGCATCGCGGTCTCCGAGGAGGCCCGACGCTGGCAGGTCGAGATGCTCTCCGGCGACCCGGTACTGATCCCCAACGGGGTGGACACCGGGACATACCGCGCAGCGCACCCGATGCCGGGTCTGGACCCAGAACGTCCGCGGGTGATGTTCCTCGGCCGCTACACCGAGCCGCGCAAGGGATTCCCGCTGCTCCTCAAGGCATTGCCGGCGGTGCTGAAGGACGTTCCGGACCTCGAGGTCGTCGTCGTCGGTGGCGGGGAGGTCGAGGAGTTGCGCCAGATGCTGCGCAAGGCCAGGATCAGCTACGTCGAGGGGATCGGCGAGGCTGGCGGTGACTCGTCGGCGACGGTGCGCATCCTGGGACGCCTCAGCGAGGTGGACAAGGCCGCGGCACTGGCAGCGTCCGACGTCTACGTCGCCCCGAACACCGGCGGTGAGAGCTTCGGCATCGTCCTGGTGGAGGCCATGGCCGCCGGCGCGGCGGTGGTGGCCAGCGACATTCCGGCCTTCACCGCGGTCACCGACCATGGACACGCCGGACGGCTCTTCGCCAACCGCTCGCACCGCGACCTCGCCCGGGTGATCTCCGAGGTTCTCGGCGACGACGTGGAGCGCGCGGCCCTGATCGAACGAGGTGTCGCCCGCAGCCGGGACTTCGACTGGGAGCGGGTCACCACCCAGGTCGAGCGGGTCTACGAGGCGGTTGTGACCCCGGGACGAAAGGTACGTAAGGCATGATCCCCGTATGGGCCCTGATCCTGGTGATCGTGCTGGCCGCGGCGGCTCTGATCGGCCTGTGGCTGTCGCTGACGGCGTCTCGGCTGAACCGGTTGCACATCCGCACCGACGCCGCCCGTCTGAGCCTGGAGGGCGCGCTGGAGACCAGGTCGGCGATAGTGTCGGTGCTGCGTCCCGACCTTGCCGCACGCACCGGCCAGACCTCCGCCGTCGCGCTGCGGGCCACCGACATGAGCGCCCGGTCGGACGCGGAGAATGTGGTGCTGCGTCAGCTACACCAGGAGGATCTGGTGGCTCCGGCGTTCGTCGAGGCATCGGTGAAGGTCGACCTGTCGGCCAGGTTCTACAATGAGGCCGTAGGAGACACGCGCGACCTGCGTAAACGTCCTGCAGTGCGGTTCTTCCGGCTGGCCGGCTCGGCACCGTTGCCGGAGTTCTACGAGGCAATGTCCATCGGCGACGGCTCCGAGTAGGGCAGGATAGAGTCCCGGGTAAGCCCGTTGTACAGCCCTATGGACAGCCCTGTGGACAGCTCTGTCTGAATTGCCCTGTAGGCTTGATTAACGATAACCATCTGCTGACACCGCGCGAACCGGTGTCATTCGAGAAAACATGAGGTTGACGATGACGGATAATGGTGTGGGAAGCGGAGCCCGTGGGACGGCACGTGTGAAGCGTGGACTCGCCGACATGCTCAAGGGGGGTGTGATCATGGACGTGGTCACCCCGGAGCAGGCCAAGATCGCCGAGGATGCCGGTGCCACCGCCGTGATGGCACTGGAGCGGGTTCCCGCTGACATCCGCGCCGAGGGCGGTGTGTCCCGCATGTCCGACCCGGACATGATCGAGGGCATCATCGAGGCGGTCTCCATCCCGGTGATGGCCAAGGCCCGCATCGGTCACTTCGTCGAGGCGCAGGTGCTGGAGAGCCTCGGTGTCGACTTCATCGACGAGTCCGAGGTCCTCACCCCGGCCGACTACACCAACCACATCGACAAGTTCGACTTCACCGTGCCCTTCGTGTGCGGTGCGACGAACCTGGGCGAGGCACTGCGCCGTATCAACGAGGGTGCGGCGATGATCCGCTCCAAGGGTGAGGCCGGTACGGGCGACGTCTCCAACGCCGTGACCCACATGCGTACCATCCGCGGCGAGATCAACCGCCTGCGTTCCATGGCCCCGGACGAGCTCTACGTCGCTGCCAAGGAGCTGCAGGCCCCGTACGAGTTGGTCCGCGAGGTCGCCGAGAACGGCAAGCTGCCGGTGGTGCTGTTCACCGCCGGTGGTATCGCCACCCCGGCCGATGCCGCGATGATGATGCAGCTCGGTGCCGAGGGCGTCTTCGTCGGCTCCGGTATCTTCAAGTCCGGCGACCCGGTCAAGCGTGCCAAGGCCATCGTCCAGGCCACCCTGAACTATGAGGACCCGAAGACCGTCGCCGAGGTCTCCCGTGGTCTCGGCGAGGCCATGGTCGGCCTGAATGTCGACGAGATCCCGGAGCCGCATCGTCTGGCCGAGCGGGGCTGGTGATCTTCCGTGTCCCCCCGTCGTCCCCGCATCACTGACGTCCTCGATCTCGAACGGATCGATGACGGGATCTACCGTGGCCAGGTGATCCCGTCGGCGTTGTCCAGGACGTTCGGTGGCCAGGTTGCCGCCCAGGCGCTGGTTGCCGCAACGAAGACGGTGGGACCGGAGTACCGGGTGCATTCGCTGCACGGTTACTTCGTGGGCCCGGGCAATTCGGATCATCCCACGGTCTACCTCGTCGACGAGGTCCGCAACGGCCGGTCGTTCCGAGTCCGGTCGGTCAAGGCCGTGCAGGACGGACGCACGCTGTTCATCATGCAGTCCAGCTTCCACCTCCGTGACGACTCCGGCCCGGAGCATTCCGACCTGATCCGTCGAGTGCCGCCCCCGGAGGACTGCGCTCCGGCATTGTCGAATGGACGGGCTGCGTCGAATGCCTTCGCCAAGGACTGGGAGGACTGGGACATCCGGATCGTGCCGCCGGAGGATTTCGATCACACCCCGGGCGCGGCGTCCGAGCAGGTGGTGTGGTTCAAGTCGAAGGTGCCCCTGCCGGACGACGAGACCTTCCATATCTGCACCCTGGCGTACATGTCGGATATGACGTTGCTCGGTTCGGCCCTGGTGCCGCACCGCGGCGAACCGGTGCAGGAGGCGTCCCTGGACCACGCGATGTGGTTCATGCGTCCATTCCGTGCCGATGAGTGGTTGCTCTACGACCAGAAGTCTCCCTCGGCCCACGGTGGTCGCGCGCTGACCACCGGCCGGATTTTCAACCAGGCCGGTGACCTGGTGGCCTCGGTGACCCAGGAGGGCCTGACGCGGACGTTGGCCGAAGGTAAGCCGTCCGTCCCGATCAAGACCGACCTGCAGGACCAGGGGAGTGACGCACAGTGACCGATCACCGGCCCCTGATCGGGGTGCTCGCCCTGCAGGGCGGGGTCGTCGAGCATGCGCGGATGCTCGAGTCCCTGGGTGCGCGGACCCGACTGGTACGCCGGACCGAGCACCTGGAAGGCCTCGAAGGTCTGGTCGTGCCCGGTGGGGAGTCGACGACGATGTCGAAGCTGCTGGAGATCGGCGGCCTGCTGACCCCACTGCGTGAGGCACTGGCCGCCGGCCTGCCGGCGTTCGGCACCTGTGCCGGGATGATCACGCTGTCCAGCGAGATTCTCGACACCCGGGCGGACGCCCACAGCCTCAACGCCATCGATGTCACGGTGCGGCGCAATGCCTTCGGCCGCCAGATCGACTCTTTCGAGACCGACCTGGAGGTCGCCGGGGTCACTGACGCCGACACTTCCGCTATCGCAGGGGAGCACACCCCGATGCACGCGGTGTTCATCCGCGCCCCGTGGGTGGAGCGGGTCGGCGCCGGGGTAGAGGTCCTGGCCAGGGTCAGCGACGGGGGCGCAACGGATGGTGCTGTCGTGGCGGTACGCCAGGGCTCCGTGCTCGCGGTGTCCTTCCATCCGGAGCTGACCGGCGACGACCGCATGCACCGCTTCTTCCTGTCGATGGTCGCGCAGCGGGGGAGTGTCCCGGTTCCTCAGGGTGTCTGATCTGGGGGTCTCCCCGACACCCCTTGCATATACGTAGACGTGTGCGTATATGTGGGGGCATGGGAAACAAGACGATCTACATCAGTGACGACGACCGCGAGTTCGTCGAGCGTGCTACCGAGATCGCCGGCGGATTCTCTCCGGCGGTCTCGCAGGCGTTGCGTGACTACGTCGCGGCCCATGACTTGACCGAGCGAGGGTTCGAGCAGGTCGAGATCACCACCCGCACCGGCGGGGTGGACTCGGTCAAGATCTTCCGTGGCCGACGACTCGCCCGCGTCGTGCAGTTCCACCGTGGCCGCTCGGTGCAGTGGACCAGTTATGCCACACCCAAGGGGAACATCGCCGTGATCACCTCCGAGTCCGCCGACTTCATCGGGATGATGCAGCGTGGTGCCGAGTCCGTAACCGACCATCTCGGTGGCGACCCACGCCGCATGATCGACGCGGTGCGGCGCAGGCTGGCGGAGCAGGGCGGTCCGTGGGCCGCGGTGGATGACTTTGGCGGGTTGTTCTCGGTGATCGACGGCCTCGCCAGTTCCTTCGGGTTCGGGACGCAGCGCCCCGGGCAGCGGGACAGTGCCGATAGTGCAGGCCGTGCCGACCGTGACGGTTCCGCTCCACGAGGTTTCGGTATTCCGGTGCCCATGATGCCGACGGTCGATGATGGCTCTGACGGCCTTGACGGTGATGGTGATAACCGCGAGACTGGATCGGCCGGAGCGTCCGGAGTGTCCGACACCGCCGATACCAACGGAACGCACCGGCTCCCGGGCGACAGTGGACTGGAGGTCTTCGCCTCGGTCGAGGACCTGCGTGAGGCAGCCTTCCGGGACGGTTCGGAGGGGCTCCCTGTCGCTTTCATCACCGCTACCCAGCAAGCGCTGGAGACCCCGCCAGTGGAGGTTCTCGACATTTGATCGACCGCGCCGCGACTATGTGACGGCGTCGTGCACTACTATGGAAGAGTCCTGCACACCAACCACAGGGAGATCAGGTAGACGATGTCCGGCCACTCGAAATGGGCGACAACCAAGCACAAGAAGGCTGCGAACGATGCCAAGCGTGGCAAGGAGTTCGCCAAGCTGATCAAGAACATCGAGGTCGCCGCGCGTACCGGCGGCGGCGATCCGGCAGCGAACCCCACGCTGGACGACATGATCAAGAAGGCCAAGAAGTCTTCGGTGCCCAACGACAACATCGAGCGCGCCCGCAAGCGCGGCTCCGGTGAAGAGGCCGGCGGCGCGGACTGGGAGACCATCGTCTACGAGGGCTACGGTCCCAACGGTGTGGCCGTGCTCATCGAGTGCCTGACCGACAACCGTAACCGCGCGACCACCGACGTCCGTACCGCGATGAACAAGAACGGCGGCAACATGGCGGACGCCGGCTCGGTGTCCTACCTGTTCAACCGTAAGGGTGTCGTGCTGCTCGACAAGGGCGAGAACACCGAGGACGACCTGCTCATGGCCGTGCTCGACGCCGGTGCCGAGGAGGTCAACGACCTCGGTGAGAAGTTCGAGATCGTCTCCGAGCTCACCGACCTCACCGCCGTGCACGAGGCACTGACCGAGGCCGGCATCGAGTACGACTCCGCCGACCCGGACTACCGCGCCGATGTCGAGGTCCCGCTGGACGCCGAGGGTGCGAAGAAGATCTTCCGTCTCATCGACGCCCTCGAGGAGTCCGACGACGTGCAGGACGTCTTCACCAACATGGACGTCTCCGACGAGGTCCTCGCTGAGCTGGACCTCTAGTTCCCGACCTCTAGTCGGCGAACGGGCCGCCGATCGCCATCAGGGCGACGAAGACCACGACCACGCCGACCGCGAGGACGGCGACCGTCACCTTCGGGCGGCCAAGTAGCAGTGCCAGGACGCGATCGGACGCGTCGGCGTCACTGCCCGCCTCGGTGCGCCACGGACCGTCCAGACCGCCCTTCTTCGCCACGGACTGCTCGAAGGGGATGGTGGCGAAGGGGATCACCGCGGCCACCAGGCCGAGGACGCCCCGGCCGGCGGACCACCGGTTGTTCATCCACACCAGTGCGGTGACCACGACGAAGACGAGGAAGGCGAAGCCGTGCAGGGGGCCGGCGATCTGCACCAGGGCTTCGGTGGAGTCCAGGGGATACTTCAGGATCATGCCGAGGATCAACAGGGCCCAGGTGAAGGCCTCGACGAAGGCAGTGGTTCGGTATGTATTTAGAGGAGTCATCAGGGCCTGATCCTACCTGAGGTGCCTGAATTCTCTGCATGTCCATGAACCTCTACTTTCGCACACCTGTGCTATCTTCGGGAGTTGTGAACCATCATGCGTTGAGTCGGTCGGCGGAGGGGCAGCTCGTCATGGGTATCGACCCCGGGCTGACCCGTTGTGGACTGTCGGTGGTGCGGACCGGTGCCGGGCGGGCAATCACGCCGGTCGCGGTCGGTGTCGTCCGGACCCCCTCCGACATCGAGCTATCGCAGCGCCTGCGTCGACTGTCGGATGCGGTGGCGGAGTGGATGGATGACTACCGCCCGGATGTGGTTGCCATTGAACGCGTCTTCGAACGTGGAAATGTGTCCACTGTGATGAACACCGCTCACGCCGTGGGCGTCCTGATGCTCAGCGCCGCCCGCCGCTCACTGCCGGTCCACCAGTACACCCCCAGTGAGGTGAAGAAGGCAGTCTCCGGAAACGGGCGCGCGGACAAGAAGCAGATGACCACCATGATCACCCGCATCCTGGGACTGTCGGAGCCACCGAAACCTGCGGATGCCGCCGACGCACTCGCGTTGGCGGTGTGCCACAGTTGGCGTGCCCCGTTCACCGCACTCGTCGACCAGAAAAGAGGACAACCGTGATCGCTTCCCTGCGAGGAACACTCATCGACAAGGGGTTGGACTACGCCGTCATCGAATGCGGCGGGGTCGGCTACCTGTGCCAGGCGACGGCACGGACCCTCGCCGAACTTCCTCGCGGTCAGGAAGTCTTCGTGCTGACCACGATGGTGGTGCGGGAGGACTCGCAGACGCTCTACGCCTTCCCGGACGCCTCCGCCCGGGAGATGTTCGGTGTGGTCCAGAAGGTCTCCGGGGTCGGTGCACGACTGGCCCTCGGGGTGATGTCCGTCCTGGACCCGCACGAGTTCGCCCGGGCCGTCGCCGACGGGGACGTGAAAGCTCTGCAGCGGGCCCCCGGGGTCGGCAAGCGACTGGCTGAGCGCATGGCCCTGGAACTCAAGGGCAAACTCGACGGCTTCCTGCTTCCCGACAATGGTGGTGGCGGTCAGGACGGCGAACAATCTGCTCCGGGTGCGGGTGCCGATGACTCCGCGGTATCGGAGGCCACAGTTGCCCAGGTGGTCGAGGCACTGGTCGGTCTAGGCTTCACCGGGAAGTCGGCGGCACCGACTGTGGCTGCTGTCGCGGCGGAGATGGACTCCGCTCCGGATCCTTCCGTGTTGCTGCGGGCGTGCCTGGCACGGCTCGGCGGACAGAAGTGACGGTAGTGGCGAAGGTAGGGTGAGCGATCATGGGTGATCTGGAACGGACCGAATTCGACGTGGGTGGCGGTACGACCCCCAGGCGGGGACGCGTCGGCACACCGGAGTTGAACACACCGGAGCTCAGTCCGGTGGAGATGCCGGGGGAGGGCGACGCCGAGTTGTCGCTGCGTCCCCGGTCGTTGCGGGAGTTCATCGGCCAGCCGAAGGTCCGTAGCCAGCTGCAGTTGGTCCTGGGTGGGGCGAAGGCCCGTGGGGTTGCTCCCGACCATGTCCTGCTCGCTGGTCCGCCCGGGCTGGGCAAGACCACGATGGCGCTGATCATCGCCCAGGAACTCGGTACCTCGGTACGAATGACCTCTGGCCCGGCGCTGGAGCGTGCCGGTGACCTGGCGGCGATGCTCTCCAATCTCATCGAGGGCGATGTCCTGTTCATCGACGAGATCCACCGCATGGCCCGGCCGGCCGAGGAAATGCTCTACATGGCGATGGAGGACTTCCGGATCGACGTGATCGTGGGCAAGGGTCCTGGAGCTACCTCGATCCCCATCGAGCTACCGCACTTCACCCTGGTCGGTGCCACGACAAGGTCCGGTATGCTCACCGGTCCGTTGCGCGACCGCTTCGGGTTCACCGCCCAGATGGAGTTCTACGACACCGAGGACCTGACCCACGTGGTCACCCGGGCCGCCGGGATCCTCGAGGTGGACATCACCTCGGATGCCGCCGTCGAGATCGCCTCCCGGTCCCGCGGTACCCCGCGTATCGCCAACCGGCTGCTACGTCGGGTCCGTGATTACGCCGAGGTGGAGGCCGAGGGCAGGATCACCCTGGAGGTCGCCCGGGCTGCACTGCTGATCTTCGATGTCGACGAGCTCGGACTCGACCGGCTCGACCGAGCGGTCCTCAACGCCTTGATCACCGGACACAACGGTGGCCCGGTCGGGGTCAACACCCTGGCGGTGGCGGTGGGGGAGGAACCCGGCACCGTCGAGGAGGTCTGTGAGCCCTATCTTGTCCGTGCCGCAATGGTGTTGCGGACCCCCAGGGGGCGGGTCGCGTCGGCGGCAGCGTGGCGACACCTCGGACTTGAGCCACCAGCCGAGGTGTAGCACGGTCACCATGTGGCAGACTGGTCGCCATGGAACTTATTCTTCTGCTGCTGCTTGTCGTTGTCTTCCTCGGTCTCCCGATCCTGTCGATGCGTAAGCAGGGCAAGCAGATCAACGAGATCAAGAGCTTCCAGTCGCAGCTAGAACCCGGCATGATCGTCCAGATGACCTCCGGCCTGCACGGCCGTATCGACGAAGTCGGCCCGACCACCGTCAGCCTCGAGCTGACCCCCGGTGTCATCACCACCTGGGACCGCAGTGCGGTGCTCAAGGCCGTCGAGCCGGTCGAGGACTCCGCGGACTTCGAGGAGGGGGAGGACTACGTGGGTGACTCTGCGGACGCCGCCGACAACTCCGAGATCTTCACCGAGGGTGCAGACAGCCAGGTTCCCGACAGCCCGGAGGGCATCGAGGACTTCGATTCCCCTCGCGACGGCGACGACAACTCCGACCGTCCCCGCGACTGACACCTCATCCGGACCCGCCCTCGAGAGGGTCGCGTACCCGGGTTCACAGATTCAGGGGTTACACTCTGTCGTCGGCACGCATAATAGTGCAGCCATAGCTATAGCCACATCCCCGATCCATCAGGAGCACATCGCGTGAGTTCACAGGGCTCAACGGCCGCGCGGGCGAAGAAGTGGCCCGTCAGGGCACTCCTCATCTTCCTCGCCATCACCGTGGTCACCTACGGTCTGGTCTTCCTCACCGGCAGCAAAGAACCGGTGCCCCGCCTGGGTATCGACCTACAGGGCGGTACCCGGGTCACCCTGGTTCCCCAGGGTGATGACCCGACCGACGACCAGCTCTCCCAGGCCAGGCGGATCCTGGAGAACCGTGTCAACGGTATGGGTGTCACCGGTGCGCAGGTGCGCGCCGACGGCGACACACTGGTCATCACGGTTCCCGGCGAGGACTCGGCGCAGGCCCGCACCCTGGGGCAGACCTCGCAGCTGCTCTTCCGTCCCGTCATCGACGACGGTGAGATGCCTGGTGAGGACTTCGACACCGCGCTGACCGAGATGGCTGACCGTTGGGTCGAGAACGGCATCATTACCGCCGAGGAGGCCAACCAGAAGCTCGAGGAGGCCGCGCCGGTCTTCGAACAGCTCGGCACGCCCCTCGAGGACGACCTGAAGGTCACCGCCACTGCACCGGAGGACCCGGCCAACTCGATCGAGGAAACCGAGCGCCGCAACCAGATCATCGAGGTGCTGCGCGAGGACCGTCAGTCCGAGGACCCGAACCTGCAGAACGCCGCGGCGATGCTGATGACCTGTTCCGAGGAGCCCGACCCGCTCAGCGGTGCGGACGACCCGGCCAAGCCACTGGTCGCCTGTAGTGCCGAGGGCCCGCTGCCGCTGGCACCGGCCCCCCTGCTCGACGGGGAGGACGACGAGGTCAACGGCGAACGTCTGACCGGTGACATGATCGACACCAACTCACAGATCTTCGGTGGCATGGACACCCAGTCCGGCCAGATCAAGATCACCTTCCGCTTCAAGACCGGGGAGAACAGCCCCGGCGGCGAGACCTGGCAGCGTATCGGCGAGGAGTACTCCCAGCGCCAGGTCGCCATCACCCTGGACAGCGAGGTGCTCTCGGCACCGGTCATGCGCTCACCCACTCCGCCCGGGCGTGACTCGGAGATCACCGGCGACTTCACGGAGCAGGAGGCGGACGACCTTGCGAACAACCTGCGCTACGGTGCGCTGCCGCTGAGCTTCACCGGTGAGGACGGTGAGCCCGGCGGAACCGCCGAGACCGTGTCGCCGACCATGGGTACCGCCTCACTGCAGGCCGGTCTTATCGCTGCTCTCGTCGGCCTGGTGCTGCTCGCCATCTGGTCGATGATCTACTACCGCGGCTTCGGCGTCGTGGCCGTGTTCTCACTGGTGACCTCTGCGGCGATCATCTACGGCGCGCTGGTCCTGCTGGGCAGGTGGATCGACTACAGCCTGGATCTGGCCGGTATCGCCGGTCTGATCATCGGTATCGGTACCACGGCGGACTCCTTCGTCGTCTACTTCGAACGCATCAAGGACCTGATACATCAAGGGTCGAGTGTCCGTTCCGCGGTACCGCGAGCCTGGAAGCGTGCCAGGACCACGATCATCACCGGTAACGTGGTGTCGATTGTGGCGTCGCTGGTGCTGTACTTCGTGGCCGTCGGTGACGTGAAGGGCTTCGCCTTCACCCTGGGTCTCTCGACCCTGGTGGACGTGTTGGTGGCCTTCCTGGTCACCGCCCCGCTGGTGACCCTGATGGCACGGTCGAAGATGTTCCGGTCAACGAAGTGGAACGGTCTGCGTATGGCCTTCCGCGTCGCCGAGCGCAAGCGCCTCGTGGCTGCGACCGCCGTCACCGGGGCGGACGCACCGGATGCACCGGAATTATCGGACGCGCCGGAAGCACCGGACGCCGTGCCCAGCGAGCCGGACGACACCAGCCCAGGTTCCGACACAGACGCAGACATCGACTCTGATGACGATGCCGATGCTGACGACTCCGGAAAGGAGAAGTGACCCATGAGCACCACGACACCCTCCCGGGACGTCCCGACTGTGAACGACCCCAAGTCCCTCGAGGAGCCCAGTTTCCTCGAGAAGGTCTACAACGGTGAGGCCAACTTCGGTTTCGTCGCCCAGCGTCGGCGCTGGTACTGGATCTACGCCTTCATCACCCTCGCCTGCTTCCTGGTCATCGCACTACGAGGTTTCACCCTCGGCATCGACCTGGAGGGTGGCACGAAGCTGAGCGTCCCGCCGGCCAACGGTGCGACCGAAACCACGGTCACCGAGGTGGTCGAGGACGCCATCGGTGTATCCCCGCAGAGCGTCCAGACCGTGGGCTCCGGGGCCAGCGAGCAGATCGAGGTCGCCTCCGAGCGACTCAGCGACGAGCAGATCCAGCAGGCCCGTCTGGCCCTCTACGAGGAGTTCGAGCCGTTGGACAACAACGGCAACCCCAGCCCGGACGCGATCGGTGACTCCACGGTCTCCGAGTCCTGGGGCCAGTCGGTCACTGAACGCATGGCCATCGGCATGGCCGTGTTCCTGGTGATCGTCTTCATCTACATCACCGTGCGCATGGAGCGCGACATGGCGATCTCCGCCATCGTCAGCCTCCTGCTCGACGGAATCGTCGTCGCCGGCATCTACGCCCTGGTCGGCTTCGAGGTCTCGCCGGCCACGATCATCGGTCTGCTGACCGTCCTGGCGTACTCGCTGTACGACACGGTGATCGTCTTCGACAAGGTCCACGAGAATACGCAGGACGTCTTCAGCTCCACGAGAGCGACCTACGGCGAACAAGTGAACCTGGCGACCAACCAGACGGTGATGCGTTCGCTGAACACCTCACTGTTCTCCGTGGTGCCGATCGCCGCCCTCCTCGTCATCGCCGTCTGGCTGATGGGCGTGGGCATGCTCAAGGACCTGGCGCTGGTCCAGTTCATCGGCGTGATCGCCGGTACGGTCAGCTCCATCTACTTCTCCGCCCCGCTGCTGGTCACCCTGAAGTCCAAGCAGAAGAAGGTCGTCGAGCACAACCGTCGCGTGGCCCGTGCCCGCGAGCTCGCCGCCGCCCGCGGCACCGCCGGTGCGTCCGACGACATCGGTGACGGCATGGACGCCGACACCGATGCCGACAATGACAGCCTCAACGGCGCGGACGGCGCGGAGGTCAAGCCGCGTCGCTCGGTGTCGCTGCCGCCACGCGAGTCGGGAGTGGAGCACACCCCCGACAGCAGCCGCACCTGGCGTCCCGGGATGTAAGGGAAGTACCACAATCTCATGTCTGCACGTGTCAGGCGGCTGACGCTCGCCGTCGTCAGCTCGCTCGTCCTCACGCTCGTCGCCTGCAGCTCCGGCGACGAAGGCTCATCGGCGGGAAGCGGTGAGCCGAAATTCGGCTACGCGCTGCCGCGTCCGATCGTCACCCTCAACGCCGCCAGTGCCCTGGGGGCGGCGACAGACGCCGCGAAGGTCTCCGCCCGCCTGTACCCCGGTGCCTTCCTCACCGGCCCGGACGGTAGGCTGTTGCCGAACACCGACCTCGTGACCGCCAGCCCCACCGACGGCAACGGGGACGTCATCGACTACCGCATCAACCAGGACGCCACGTTCTCCGACGGCACCCCGGTGGTCTGCGATGACTTCCTGCTGTCCTGGGTCGCCGCCGAACGCGAGGACCTCTTCGGTTCCGACCTGGGACTGATGCGCCGGATCGACGATCTCACCTGTGAGGGCGGGGCCAAGGACTTCCAGGTGGCCATGGACCGGGGGATCGGCGCGCGTTACCGCGAACTGTTCAGCGTCGGCGAAGTCCTGCCGTCGCACACCATCGCCGAGCGGGCCGGTGTGCCCGATGCGACCGAGGCGATCAACAGCGGTGACACCGAGCAGCTCACCGCCCTCGGTGAAGCCTGGCGGTCCACTTTCACCGTCGCAGCCAATGACCCGGCCACCGTGCCCACCTACGGGCCGTACCGGGTCGCTTCCCGCGGTGAGGACGGCTCATTGTCGCTGGGTATCAACCCGGAATGGCACGGCGTCCAGCCCGGGATCGACGAGATCGTGCTGTGGTCCGGCGCCGGCGCCGGTATCGAGACCCCGGACTACCGCCAGCTCGCCGACAATGACCAGCTCTACGTTGCGGACGTCGACCCCGAGACCGACTTCGTTGCCGCCGGCTTCGAAGCCGGCGCCGGGACGTCCGCCTCGGCGACGGAATCGGCCGACCCCACGGTCTCCGAGGGGGACGACGCAGTGCGTGGCGAGGACAGCTCCGAAGCACCGGACCTGTCGGACGCCGACCCCGGGGCAGGACGCTTCGCCGTCTCCCGTGGTTCCGGCACCCGGGTGGACGGGCTGACCCTGTCCACCGAAGGCATCTTCGCCACCACGGAGAACCGGCAGGCCTTCACCCGCTGCATCGACCGCTCGCGCGTGGCGTCGGCGGTGGAGGAGACCTCCGGCATCGCCGTCGACGAGACCCCGTTCCGGATCCTGGCCCCCGGATCCCCGGAGGCCGACAACCTCACCAGCATCGCGCGGCGCAACAACGACCGTGACCCGCAGGCCACGGCAGGGCGGCTGTCCGGCGCTACCGTCCGGATCGGCTACTTCGGTGACGTCGCCCGGTACCACGGGATGGTCGACGCCGTCGCGGCGTCCTGTACTGAAGCCAATGTCACCGTCGAGCCGGTCGCGTTGAACGCCGATGACTTCGGCTCGCTCGGTGAGGACTACGACGTGCTGCTGGAGACCCGCGCGGCCTTCGGACGCAACCCGCAGGTGTCGGTACCGATGTCCGCCGGGACGTCCACCACCCGTCAGCTCCGCGACGCGGAGAACCGGCTCGCCGACGAGGCCGCGACAATTCCCCTGACCGCCGAACCGCGGGCGGTCGCCGTGGACCGCAGCCTGCAGAACGTCATCGACAATCCGGGTGAGACCGGAATGAGCTGGAACATGGACCGTTGGTCCTCCCAGGATTTCCCTCAGAACCGGCCGGAATCCCCGGCCACGACGCCCGCCGCACGGGCACAGCGAGAGGACGACCAGTGAGTACGGCACAACAGCCACGTTTCAGTAGCGCGATCGAGGCGCTCGACGGGTTGACCCGCTACGTTCCGGACTTCCCCGGTGAGGGCATCGTCTTCCAGGACCTCACCCCGGTGCTGGCCGACGCCGACGGTTTCCGGTTGATCATCGAGGACATGGCGGAGGGTTCCCGGGCAATCACCGGGGCCGGCGGTATCGACGTGGTCGCCGGTCTCGACGCCCGCGGTTTCCTGCTCGGTGCCGCGGTGGCCCGCGAGCTCGGAGTCGGCATCCTGGCGATCCGGAAGGCCGGCAAGCTGCCGCCGCCAGTGCTGCACGAGGAGTATGCCCTGGAGTACGGCACCGCGGCGGTGGAGATCCCCGGTGAAGGGCTCGACCTGAGTGGCACACGCGTCCTGCTGGTCGACGACGTGCTGGCCACCGGCGGTACCCTCACCGCGGCCTGCGCCCTGTTGCGCCAGGCCGGGGCCGAGGTCGTCGGTGTGGCGGTGACGCTGGAGGTCGCCGAACTGGCTGGCGGAGAATGTTTGGGGGACCTACCGTTGTACGTGGTTTCCAGTGGGCAGTAGGCTGGTCGTTCACACACTAGAGGAGACGGTGAGGCATGACGAACGAGAAGAACTCGCTGTGGATGGCCGCGCGTATCGCGCGCAGCCTCACCGGTAAGAGCCGCATAACCCCGGTTCTCGGACCACTGGTCGCGGTGCACCGCCGCTACCACCCCAAGGCCGACATCGACATCCTGAACCGGGCCTACACCACCGCCGAGCGGCTGCACGCCGGGGTGATGCGCAAGTCCGGGGAGCCCTACATCACCCACCCGTTGGCGGTGGCCACCATCGCCGCGGAGATCGGCATGGACACCACCACCCTGGTCGCCGCCCTGCTGCACGACACCGTCGAGGACGCCGACTACTCCCTCGACGACCTCACCAACGACTTCGGCCCCGAGGTCGCGCTGCTGGTCGACGGGGTCACCAAGCTGGACAAGGTGGCACTCGGCTCGGCGGCGGAGGCCGAGACCATCCGCAAGATGATCGTGGCGATGGCGCACGACCCGCGCGTCCTGGTCATCAAGGTCGCCGACCGGCTGCACAACATGCGCACCATGCGGTTCCTACCGCCGGAGAAGCAGGCGAAGAAGGCCCGCCAGACCCTGGAAGTCATCGCCCCGCTGGCGCACCGGCTGGGCATGGCGACGATCAAGTGGGAGCTGGAGGACCTCTCCTTCGCGATCCTCTACCCGAAGAAGTACGACGAGATCGTGCGCCTGGTCGCCGACCGCGCCCCCAAGCGCGACCAGTACCTGGCGCGGGTGATCAACGAGATCCAGTCGACGCTGAAGGGCTCGCACATCACGGCCGAGGTGGTGGGGCGTCCGAAGCACTACTGGTCGATCTACCAGAAGATGATCGTGCGGGGCCGCGACTTCGACGAGATCTTCGACCTGGTCGGCATCCGCATCCTCGTCGACAGCGAGCGCGACTGCTACGCCGCGGTCGGTGCGGTTCATTCCCAGTTCCAGCCGATGCCGGGACGGTTCAAGGACTACATCTCCCAGCCCCGCTTCGACGTGTACCGCTCGCTGCACACCACGGTGATCGGGCCGGACGCCAAGGTTCTCGAGGTGCAGATCCGCACCCATGAGATGCACTACCAGGCGGAGTACGGCATCGCCGCGCACTGGCGCTACAAGGAGACCAAGGGCTCTCACAAGGGCGACAGTGCCGAGGTCGACCAGATGGCGTGGATGCGTCAGCTGCTCGACTGGCAGAAGGAAGCCGCCGACCCCAATGAGTTCCTCGACTCGCTGCGCTACGACCTGTCGACCAACCAGATCTTCGTCTTCACCCCGAAGGGTGAGGCGGTGACGCTACCGACCGGGTCGACCCCGGTGGACTTCGCCTACGCGGTGCACACCGAGGTGGGCCACCGCTGTATCGGTGCGAAGGTCAACGGCAAGCTCGTCGCCCTGGAGTCCACGCTGAAGACCGGCGACAAGGTCGAGGTCTTCACCTCCAAGGACGCCAACGCCGGCCCGTCGAAGGACTGGGAGAAGTTCGTGGTCTCCCCACGGGCCCGCAATCGGATCCGGTCCTGGTTCAACAAGGAGCGTCGCGAGGAGACCCTGGACAAGGGCCGCGACATGCTGGCGGCCGAGGCACAGCGTACCGGCATCCCGCTGCAGCGTCTGGTGACTGCCGCGGCCCTGCGCACCGTGGCGACCGAGCTCTCGCGCGACTCGGTCGACGCGCTCTACGACGCCATCGGCAAGGGCGGGGTGTCCGCCGAGCACGTCGTGCACATGCTGCAGGACATCTACCAGGGCGACCAGGACGAGGACGACACCCCGGTCGCCACCACCCCGGTGCGCAAACCCACCCAGCACCAGCAGGTCGCCTCCGGACGCAGCGACGGCTCCGGCATCCTGGTCCAGGGAAACTCGGACTTCTCCGCGAAGCTGGCGAAGTGCTGTACCCCGGTGCCCGGCGACGAGATCTTCGGCTTCATCACCAAGGGCGGTGGAGTGTCGGTGCACCGTACCGACTGCACCAACGCCGAGAAGCTCAACGCGGAGCCGGAGCGGATCATCGAGGTCGCCTGGGCCACCGATGTCCGCGATGCGGTGTTCGTGGTGACCCTGCAGATCGAGGGACTGGACCGTACCGGTCTGTTGTCCGAGGTCACCCGCGTGGTCAGTGAGCAGAAGGTCCCGATCATCGCGACGAGCACCCATGTCGCCGAAGACCGGGTGGCGATGTGCCGTTTCACTTTCGAGGTCTCCGACACCAAGCAGTTGGGCTACCTGATGAACCAGTTGCGCAACGTGGAGGGCGTCTACGACGTCTACCGCGTCACCACCGGCGGGTAGCGGTGGGTAGCGAAGGGTAAGCGGCGCCCGTACTTCGCTGTTCGGCGCAGCCCCAGTTCGGTGCAGCCCCAGAGAGAAATAACCACGCCTGGAGGTACGTTTCCGGCCAGAAAACGTACCTCCAGGCGTGGTTATTTGCTGCTGCCCAGGCGATGACACCGGAGGCCCGGGGTCACCGGCGTCGGCTGAGCTGACTAGGTGTCGACCGAGGCGGTCTCGATCTTCACCTCGTCGGTCGGTTCACCGTCGCCGCCGTTCTCCTGGTTGGCGTCGGCGTTCTCCTCGATGATGCCGTCGAGGGTCTCCAGGCCGTCCTCGGAGATGGTGCCGAAGATGGTGTAGTCGTTGGGCAGCTGCGACTCGTCGGCGACCAGGAAGAACTGTGAGCCGTTGGTGTTGGGACCGGAGTTGGCCATCGCCAGCACACCACGGGTGTACAGGCCCTCCTCCTCGACCTGCTCGCCGTCCTCGTTCCAGCGCGGGTACTCGTCGGGGAAGGTGTAGCCCGGACCGCCGGCACCGGAGCCGGAGGGGTCACCGCACTGCAGGATCTTCATGCCCTCGCTGACCACCACGCGGTGGCACACGGTGTCGTCGTAGAAGGACTCGGAGACCAGGTGCTCGAAGGAGTTCGCGGCACAGGGTGCCTGGGAGTGGTCCACGCTCACGCCGATGTCACCCTTGTTGGTGGCGAGGGTGAGGTCAGTGCTGCCGTCGGTGCGCAGGTCGTCGGCGGAGGGCATCGAGACCTCCTTGGCGGCCTCTTCGCCTTCGGTGTACTCGCAGTCCAGCGGACCCTCGCCGACGGCCTCGGAGGTCTCGGTCTCGTCGGGGAACTCTTCGTCGGCGAGGGTGTCTTGGTCGTCGCCGCCGCGGGTGGCGGCGAACCAGATGCCGCCGACCAGTCCGATCAGGACGACCAGGGTCGCCAGGGTGACGCCCAGTGGGCGCATCTTCTCGCGGCGGGAACGTGTCTTCAGTTCCTTCTCGAGGTTCTTCAGCGCCGCGTCGCGGCGGGAGGAGTTGTCGGACAAAGCTCCGGGGCCCTTCCTTTGAGGTGTGGGTCGTACTTCCAGCGTTTCATTGTTCCATCCCGACCCCTCGGACTCCACCTTTGACGTCGCCGTGGCTCGGCCGTGGTGGATCAGTAGGATTGTCGCCATGTCGACTATCACCGTGGAGAGCCAGCCGGCCGGGCCGCTGGACACCAACTGCGTCATCGTTCACGACGGTTCCGAGGCCACCGTCATCGACCCGGGGATGGGGGCTGCGGAGTTCGTGGCCGCGGTGGTGGAGCGCGACGGGGTGACCGTCACGCAGGTCGTCCTGACCCACGGGCACATCGACCACGTGCGTGGCCTGCCGGAGGTGCAGTCAACCTACAGTGTGCCGTCCTACATGCATCCGGCCGACCAGCCGTGGCTGACGGCGGAGGCGCTCTCGGCGATGGGTCCGCTGGGTGAGATGCACGACACCGCCTCGATGGAGACCCCGGCGGTGCCGACCCCGTTCGCTGACGGTGATGTGCTGACCATGGGCGGTGTGGAGTTCACCGCCCACCTCATGCCGGGCCATTCACCGGGCTCGGTGATGTTCCGCGCCGAGGAGGTCAATGGTGCGGGCCTGGTGCTCGGCGGGGACGTCCTGTTCCGTGGTGGGGTGGGACGCACCGACCTGCCGTTGTCGGACCCGGCGGCGATGGTGGAGAGTCTGCGCCGGATCGTCGCCGAGGATTCGCCTTTCGTCGACACCGACGTTGTCCTCCCAGGTCACGGACCCTCTACCACGGTGGGGAGGGAGAAGGCCGAGAACGGATTCCTGCAGGGTATAGTCTGATTCCGTGAGTGACTCCAGTAACGCTTCCCCTGTCCAGTCGTTCTCCGGCCCGAAGGGGGTGCCGGACTACGTTCCCCCGGCAGCCTCGTCGTTCCATGCTGTGCGCAGCACCTTCGAGCAGGTTATCCACAACTCGGGGTACGGGCACATCGAGCTGCCGGTGTTCGAGGACACCGCGCTGTTCGCCCGCGGTGTGGGGGAGTCCACCGACGTGGTCTCCAAGGAGATGTACACCTTCGCCGACCGTGGTGGGCGTTCGGTGACGTTGCGTCCGGAGGGCACCGCCGGGGTGATGCGTTCGGTGATCGAGCACAACCTGGACCGCGGCCAGCTTCCGGTGAAGCTGACGTATTCGGGCCCGTTCTTCCGCTACGAGCGTCCGCAGGCCGGACGCTACCGCCAGCTGCAGCAGGTCGGCGTCGAGGCCATCGGTGTGGACGATCCGGCGTTGGACGCCGAGGTCGTGGCCCTGGGCGACCGGTGTTTCCGTGCCCTGGGACTGTCCGGCTTCCGCCTGGAGCTCACCAGTCTGGGTGACGACACCTGCCGTCCGGCCTACCGGCAGAAGCTGCAGGACTTCCTGCTGGCACTGCCGTTGGACGAGGAGACCCGTCAGCGGGCGCAGATCAACCCGCTGCGGGTGCTCGACGACAAGCGTCCTGAGGTCCAGGAGATGCTGGTGGACGCCCCACTGATGCCGGACAACCTGTCGGCGTCTGCCCGGGAGCACTTCGAGACGGTCACCGGCCTGCTCGACGACATGGGTGTCGAGTACACCCTGAACCCGCGGCTGGTCCGCGGCCTGGACTACTACACCAAGACCTGCTTCGAGTTCGTCCACGACGGACTCGGCGCGCAGTCCGGTATCGGTGGCGGCGGACGCTACGACGGCCTGATGGCCCAGCTCGGCGGCCAGGACCTCTCCGGTATCGGCTTCGGCCTGGGGGTCGACCGCACTGTGCTGGCTCTGGAGGCCGAGGGCGTGTCCCCGGTGACCGGACGCCGGGTGGATGTCTACGGCGTGCCGATGGGTGTCGAGGCCAAGAAGCGCATGTCCGTGATCGTCGACCGGCTGCGCCGGGCAGGCGTGAGTGCCGACATGTCCTACGGCGACCGTGGTCTGAAGGGTGCGATGAAGGGCGCCGACCGTGCTGGCGCACTGTACGCGCTGGTGCTCGGGGAGAATGAGCTGGAGGCCGGCACCGTGGTGTTGCGCAACCTCGCCAACCGCGAGCAGCAGGAGATCGCAGCCGAGGACGTGGTCCAGGCGGTTCGTACTTCCCTTGAGGTTGGGAAAAGTTAGCAGATCTAAGATAACGTCGGAAAGGACAACAGGAACCTGACCATAAGCTCATAGCGAGCTGACAAGGAGATTCTCGTGGCGACACCCCCGACAGATGAACCATCCGTGCCGACGGCAGATGACCCCGGGGGCGACGCTGGAACGACCTCAACGAAACCGGTCTCGGCGAAGGTGAACTGGCCGGTGTTCTCCACGGCCTCGGTGATCATCATCGCCTTCGTCATCTGGGCGTGGCTCGCTCCAGACTCGGCCGACACCGTGATCAACACCGCCAAGGACTGGATCGCCACGAACCTGGGTTGGTACTACGTTCTCACCGCCGGCGTGGTCGTGATGTTCGTCCTGATCATCGCGGTTCGTCGAACAGGAAACACCAAACTCGGTCCGGACCATTCCCAACCACGCTTCGGTCTGTTCACCTGGGGCGCGATGCTGTTTGCCGCAGGCATCGGTGTGGACCTGATGTTCTTCGGGATTTCCGGCCCAGCCACGAACTTCCTCACTCCGCCAGAGGGCCTGGAGCTGTCCGATGAGGCAGCACGGATGGCCCCGCTGTGGACGATGTTCCACTACGGTATTCCCGGTTGGGCGATGTACGCCCTGATGGGCATGGCCTTTGGCCTGTTCGCCTACCGCTACCACATGCCGCTGAGTATCCGGTCGGCCCTCGCCCCGGTCTTCGGCCGCCGAATCCGTGGGCCGGTGGGACACGGTGTGGAGATCGCCGCAGTCATCGGCACGATCTTCGGCATCGCGGTGTCCCTGGGGATCGGTGTGGTGTTCCTCAACTACGGGTTGGCGGAAATCTTCGGAATTCCGAACAACATCGGGATTCAGATCGGCTTGATCGGCTTGTCCGTGGTGATCACCATCGTGTCCACCGTCTCTGGTGTGGACAAAGGAATTCGGCGGCTCTCCGAGCTCAATGTATGGCTTGCCGTGGCCTTGATGGTGTGGATCCTTGTGACAGGTAAGACTGCCGACCTTCTCAACGCCCTGGTGCAGAACATCGGTGACTTTATCTCGAAGTTCCCCGGCATGATCCTCAACACCTTCGCGTACACCGACGGGGTCGAGGAGTATCCGGTCGACCAGTGGCTGGGGGACTGGACCCTGTTTTTCTGGGCCTGGTGGATTGCGTGGGCACCGTTCGTCGGACTGTTCCTGGCCCGCATCTCGCGCGGCAGGACGTTGCGCCAGTTCATCCTCGGCGTCCTGATCATTCCGTTTACCTTCATCCTGGTCTGGATCTCCATTTTCGGCAATGCTGCACTCGGTTTCTTCCGCGAGGGCGGTGCGGCGAACGAGGAGTTCCTCAACACTGCGGTGGAGACCCCGGAGTCCGGCTTCTTCCTCCTTCTCCAGCAGTATCCCGGAGCGACTTTCGCTGTCGCCCTCGCCTCGCTCACCGGCCTGCTGTTCTACGTGACCTCGGCAGACTCCGGTTCGCTGGTCATGGCGAAGATGACCTCCGTTCCGGACGAGAATTCCGCTACCGACACCGACGGTCCTCCCTGGCTGCGCATCGTGTGGGCGGTGATCACCGGTGCACTGACGCTGGTCATGCTGCTCATCGGTGGGGTGTACACCCTCCAGGCGGCGACTGTGCTGATCGGGCTTCCGTTCTCGGTGATCATGTACCTGCTGATGTACAGCATCTGGAAGGTCCTCAGTGCGGAAGCCTACTGGCTGGATTCGCGACGGTTGTCACTGCCGGGAGCGTTGTCGGACCGCACCGGTACCCCGCAGCCGCGACTGGCGTGGCGAAACCGACTCAAACGGCGGATGAGTTTCCCCACGGCCGCCGAGACCGAGGAGTACGTGGTGAACACGGCCATCCCGGCAATCGAGGAGGTCGCGGCAGAACTCAAGGAGCTTGGGCTGGACGTGACCTGCAAGACAGGTAATCACCCGGAGTACCCGATCCGTTTCATCGACCTGATTGTCGCGTTCCCTGGACAGGACGATTTCAAATACCAGGCCTATCCGGTCCCGGGGCAGGTACCGAACTTCGCTGTGAACCTGAATGTTGAACAAGACACCTACTTCACACTCGAGATCTTCTCAGCCACAGGTTCGCGCGGACACAACATTCTGGGCTACTCGAAGGAGCAGGTTATCGCTGATGTTCTTGATGCCTATGAACTGCATCTGGAGTACATGACGTTGACCGGGGACGGCGGAACGCCGACCCGTGAGGTCCATGCCGTTGCCCCGGAGTTGTGGATCGAGGACGTTCCTGAGAGTGACAAGCGACAGAACGAAGCAACAGAAGGAGAGAAGTAGCATGGCTGAAACTACTGTGACCGGGCCAGAGACGCTGTACATCGAGGGGACGTGGGTGGCGTCCTCGGATGGTGGAACACGTACCGTGACCTGTCCGGCGGACGGGGAAGTGGTGGGAGTGGTGTCGGAGGCGACTTCCGCTGACACCGAGAAAGCCATCGCGGCTGCCCGTCGGGCTTTCGATTCCGGTGTGTGGTCGTCGGTGCCCGCCGGTGAGCGTGGCGACTTCCTGCTCAAGGTTGCCGATGCCTTGGTCGAGCGCAAGGATGAGTTCGCCCGCGCCGAGGCCCTGGACACCGGAAAACGCCTGGTCGAGGCAGAGGGCGACATCGACGATATCACGAACTGCTTCCGGTACTTCGGCAAGATCGCCGACCATAACCCTGGCCGCCTCGTCGATGCCGGAGATCGGTCGGTCATCTCCACCGTGGTCTATGAGCCGGTGGGTGTCTGCGGGATGATCACCCCGTGGAACTTCCCACTGCTGCAGGCGTCCTGGAAAATCGCCCCGGCGATCGCCGCAGGTAACTCCTTCGTCCTGAAACCTGCGGAACTGACGCCGCACACCGGCATCCTGATCATGGACGTCCTCGACAAACTCGGACTGCCGGCCGGTGTAGCGAATCTCGTTCTGGGCGCGGGTGCGGAAGCCGGAGCCCCGTTGTCGTCCCACCCGGACGTGGACATGGTCTCTTTCACCGGCGGTCTGGTCACCGGACGTCGCATCGCCGAGGCTGCGGCACCGACAGTGAAGAAGGTGGCGCTTGAACTCGGTGGCAAGAACCCCAATGTCGTGTTCGCCGACGCTGACTTCGACGCTGCCCTCGACAACGCCCTCAACGCCGGATTCCTGGATTCCGGCCTGGTGTGCTCGGCAGGGACCCGTCTGATCGTGCAGGACACGATCAAGGAGAAGTTCGTCGACGAGCTCGTCCGGCGTGCCGAGGGCATTGTCCTCGGCGGGCCATTCGATGACACGGCCGAGGCCGGTCCTCTGATCTCCGAGGAGCACCGCGACAAGGTCACCGACTACGTCAAGCGTGGTGTCGAGGCAGGTGCCGTCCTGCGCACCGGCGGAAACTGGGGCGGCCCGGACTTGGAGAAGGGCTGCTTCTACCGCCCCACGGTGCTGGACAACTGCACCAGTGACAACCCGGCCGTCGTCGAGGAAGGCTTCGGTCCCGTGATCACCGTGGAAACCTTCACGACCGAGGAGGAAGCGGTCACGATCGCCAACGACACCGAATACGGTCTGGCCGGTGCGGTCTGGACGTCCAACCGTGGGGTGGCCAACCGGGTGTCCCGTGCACTACGGCACGGGACGATCTGGATCAACGACTACCACCCCTATGTCCCGCAGGCGGAGTGGGGTGGTTTCAAGGCGTCCGGCAACGGCCGTGAGTTGGGGCACACCGGTCTCGAGGAGTACCGGGAGGCCAAGCACATCTACGAGAACACCGAACCAGCCGCGACCGGTTGGTTCCCGGCAAAGTAAGAGAAACACAGGAGACACAGGAGACATGGGAGATACCGTGTGTGACAACTACGACTACATCGTCGTCGGGGCCGGCTCGTCCGGCGCTGTCGTGGCCGCCCGACTCAGCGAGGATCCGGAAGTGACCGTCGCACTCATCGAGGCCGGCCCCACCGACGTCGACAAGCCGGAGGTCCTCAACCTCGACGAGTGGCCCGGACTGCTGGAGTCCGGCTATGACTGGGACTACCCGATCGAACCGCAGGAGAACGGTAACTCCTTCATGCGTCACGCCCGCGCCAAGGTGCTCGGCGGATGTTCGTCCCACAACTCCTGCATCGCCTTCCACACCCCGGCACAGGACCTGGACAACTGGGTGACCCTGGGGGCCACCGGCTGGGACTCGGAGACCGTCCTTCCGCTGATCAAGCGTCTCGAGAACAATGAGCGCGGGGGAGACCACCACGGCCACGATGGCCCGGTGCGCCTTCGCTCGGCGAACTCCGGTGACCCGGTCGGCACGGCTGTCCTCAAGGCCTGTGAGGAGCAGGGGCTGCCTACCGTCCCCTTCAACGAGGGTGAGACGGTCAACCATGGTGCGGACTGGTTCCAGATCAACGCCAGCGACGAGGGAACCCGAGGTTCATCCTCGGTGTCCTACCTGCACCCGATCCTGGACCGGGATAATCTGGACATCCTCACCGACCGCCAGGTCTCGCGTGTGCTGATCGAGGACGGTACGGCAACCGGAATCGAGTACCTGGACAACCCCTTCGGTCGACTCAAGACCCTCGACGCCAACCGGGAGGTCATCGTGTCTGCCGGGGCCATCGACAGTCCGAAGCTGTTGATGCTCTCCGGTATCGGTCCGGCCGAACATCTCGCCGAGTTCGGTATCGACGTCCTGGTGGACAGCCCCGGGGTCGGATCCCACCTGCAGGACCACCCGGAGGCCGTGATCTCCTGGGAGTCGAAGGTTCCGATGACAAGGAACTCGTCCCAGTGGTGGGAGATCGGTGTCTTCACCCAGGTCGACGAGGGGGGTGCCAGCGGCCTGGGGTTGCCTGACCTGATGATGCACTACGGTTCCATGCCTTTCGACATGCACACTCGACGCCAGGGGTACCCGACGGCAGACGAGTCCTTCTGCCTGACCCCGAACATCACACATTCCAAGGGCCGGGGTACTGTCCGTCTGCGCTCGACCGACTTCCGCGACAAGCCGAAGGTCGATCCCCGGTATTTCACCGACGAGGAGGGCTACGACATGCACATCGCAGTGGAGGGCATCAAGCTCGCCCGCAAGATAGCCGCGCAGCCAGCTCTTTCCGAGTACACCGGACGTGAACTCTTCCCGGGCGCAGATGTCCAGTCCGACGAGGACATCGCCGACTACGTCTCAAAGACCCACAACACGGTCTATCACCCGGCGGGCACGGTGCGCATGGGCGCGGTCGACGACGACCAGTCGCCGCTGGACCCGGAGCTGAAGGTCAAGGGTGTCACCGGTCTTCGTGTGGTAGATGCCTCGGTGATGCCGCAGCTGACCGCGGTGAACCCGAACATCACCTGCTACCTGATCGGGGAGCGGGCCGCAGACCTGATCCGTGGCTAGTCACTGCTGGAAGTCCTGCTGGCAGGACGCCACGGTGCCGTTGGTGTAGCCGGTGGTGAACCACTGCTCGCGCTGCTCGGAGGAGCCGTGGGTCCAGGCGTCCGGGTTGACCTCTGCGCCACTTCCGCTCTGGATGGCGTCATCGCCGATCGCCTGGG
Source organism: Candidatus Corynebacterium faecigallinarum (assembly GCF_052264515.1). NCBI lineage: Bacteria > Bacillati > Actinomycetota > Actinomycetes > Mycobacteriales > Corynebacteriaceae > Corynebacterium > Candidatus Corynebacterium faecigallinarum. The sequence goes on along the minus strand of NZ_JBQQOC010000001.1, from coordinate 112,837 downwards.
CCGAGGTGATCGCCTGGCGGACCTGCTCCTCGGTCACCGGGTCGAGGACGGCATTGTCGCCCTTGTCGGCGTGCGCGGCCCACACCCCGGCGTAGCAGTCGGCCTGCAGTTCCATCTTCACCGCATTGGAGTCCTCACCGGGGTCGTCGTAGTCCGACAGTCCGAGGTTTCCCTCCAGGTGCTGGATGTGGTGGCCGAACTCGTGGGCGACGACGTACATCTGGGCGAACGGGCCGTCCGACCCGCCCATCTGCTTCAGCTGGGCGAAGAAGTCGTCGCCGATGTAGACGGTCTCGTCACCGGGGCAGTAGAATGGGCCGGTCTGGGCGGTGGAGGCGGTACCGCACCCGGTGTTGACCGTGCCGTCGCCGATGGTGATGGCTGGTTCGACGTAGTCGATACCGGCCTGTTCGGGCAGTAGCTCGGTCCACACCTGGTCGAGGGAGATGGCGGTGCCCTCGATACGGCAGTCATCGTAGTTGTTGGCGTCCACGGGCGTCTGGCAGTGGTCGAGACTGCCGCCGGACTGGCTGGAGACGTTGCTGTTCTGGCTCCCCCCGTTGCTCCCATTTCCCTGGGTGAACAATCCGAGTCCACCGTTGACGAAGAAGAGGATCACGCCGACGATGAGGATGCCGGGGATACCGATGCGCCTGCCCATCCGACTCACCAGCAGCATGGTCAGCAGGTTGCTGCCGCCACCACGGCGGTTGTTGCCACCGACGAAGCCGGGTCCTCCGCCACGCCTGCCGCCCCCGCGACTGCCCCCGGACGATGCGCGTTTACCCATGCCGGAGAGATTGTTGTTGAAAGTCATGGATGAAGTGTAGCGGGGGACGGCGTCGGCTGCGGGTACGTCTACAGTGGACAGCATGACTGACGCCACCGCCTCGCCTGTGTCCGCTGCTGATGTCGCCCTCGTCTGTGAGGGCGGTGGTGCCCGCAACAGTTTCACCGCTGCCACCGTCCACGAGTTCATGGCCTGCGGCGTGCGCTTCGGCTGGATCGGTGGAGTGTCCGCCGGAGCGTCCCACACGGTCAACTACCTGGGGCACGGTCTTGACCGGACACGGGAGAGCTTCGTGGAGTTCACCGCGTCCCCGGCTTCCGGCGGGGTGGGGTCCTTCATCCGAGGCGACGGCTACTTCGACGCCGAGTACATCTACGAGACCTCCGGACTGCCGGGCAGCGATCTGCCGTACGACTTCGACGCCTTCCTCGCCGACCCGACCCCCTTCCGGATCGAGGCGACGAATGCGTTGACCGGCGAGTCCGTGCGGTGGGGCAGGGAGGACATCACCGACCGCGAGTCGCTCTTCAAGCGGGTCCGTGCGTCCTCGACCCTGCCGGTGATCATGAACACCCCGGAGGTCGACGGGATCCCCTATGTCGACGGTGCACTCAGCGGCTCGGGTGGGATTCCAGTCGATGCCGCCGAGGATGACGGCTTCGAGCGGTTCATCGTGTTGTGTACACGTCCCCGCGACTACGTCCGTCCCCAGGTGAAGTACCCGGCGGCGATCCGCCGGCTGCTGGCCCGTCACCCCGCGGTCGCCGAAGCGGTGCTGGGACGCCCCGACCTCTACAATGCGACGAAGCGGCGGCTGTTCGAGCTGGAGAAGCAGGGCAGGGCGCTGTTGTTCTTCCCCGAGCAGATGCGGATCTCGAACACGGAGCGCAACCTCGACAAGCTCAAGGCCAGCTACTACGACGGGATGGTGCAGACCTCCCGGGACTGGGATCGGATGATGGAGTTCATCAGTGACTGACCAGGCCTGACCGGGGATCACGGGGGACGGTCCTCGCCCTCGGTGTCGGCACCGCCCCCCCCCAGGCGCTTGCGCAGGACGAGCCGACACCCCAGGTCGACATCGATCTCGGTGGCCTCAGCGACCTGCTGGAGAACGAGGTCATCCTCGACTACATCGAAGCCTGTCAGACCGGCGACGGAGTCGCCCCAGCAGTCGACCCTGATGTCGCCCCGGTCACCCTCGGCAACGACATCATGTGGATCCGCGAGCAGCTGGGTTAACTTACGCTACCGGCCCTGGGCCCGTAACTACTGCGGGTCGGGCTCGACCAGGGTCGCGTCGAAGATGGTGGCGATCTCCCCGCAGCCGTCGCTACCCAGTTCATCGGTGGGGCCGCAGTCGAAGACCCAGTTCTTTCCCATCACCACGCCCGGGGTCTCCGGGGAGCGTTGGAAGGTCACCGTCGCCGTCGAGGTGGGGTTTTCGGTGATGTGCACCCCGTGGATCCCACGGTCGTCCGGCAGCGTGAGCCCTGCGTCCTGTGCCGGATCGGCGCCGGAACTGGTGCCGGCGTCCGATCCGGAACCGGTATCGGCATCGTCCCCACCGCCGCAGGCGGTGAGGGCCACCGCCAAGGCGGAGGTGACGGTGAGCCGGAGCGTCCTGCGAAGAAAATGCCCCTTTTTTCGAGAGGCTACCGGTCAGCTCAGTCCGACACGGTGAAAGTGACCGACTGGGTGGTCACGACACCGTAACGGTCGGTGCCTGTGATCGTCGCGGTGTGCTCACCGGCCGCCAGGTCCGCCGGCAGCGCCAGGCGCCACACGTGGGGGCTTCCCGCCGGAGCACTGCCGCTCTCGGAAACCAGGTTGTGCGTGGCTGTGATCGTCTCCGCGTACTCCAGGTCATCATTGAGCGCCTCGCCTTCAGCAGGCTGGGTGTGCTCGGCAGGCTGGGTGGTGCCATCCAGCTCAACCTCGACCGTCGACTCGGTGGAACCGCCGAAGAAGGTGGTGGACAGGAAAGTTTCGCCACCGGCCAGGTCCGCGCGGGCGACCTCCAGCGGGTTGATCTCCTCCGGGGCGTCTCCGACCTGGTCGTTCTCCTGCCACTGCTGGGCGTCCGCAGCCCATTCGCGCCAGCTCGGGGAGTTCACGCCGGTGAGGAACTGGTGATCCTGGTCCTCGTTGCGCACCGTGTAGTACTCGCTGCGTCCGTCGGGGCGGAACTGGAAAGTGAGGATTCCGGGCTCGGACGCGTCCTTCATGTAGGCGTGGGGGACGCCGTTGTCGTTGAGCTCGCCAGAGTACCAGTCGCCCGAGACCGCGCCGGCCACGATCTGGTCGTGGGTCAGCTCGCTGATCGGGCTCTCGGCGTGTTCTGCCCACTCTGCGCGCTGATCACCGGCAATGAGGTGCTCGAGGGTGTGGGTGTGACCACCGACGGTCACCGCGTTCGGGTAGTCGGCGAGGATCTCGTAGAGCTCGTTGGCGTTGTCGGTGACGACGTCAACGTAGTTGACGATCGGGGCGTGGGCGGCGACGACGATCTGCTGGTCATTGTCGACCGTGGCCAGGTCGTTACGCAGCCATTCCAGCTGCTTCTCGTCGATCTTCTCCAGGTAGCCGCCGTTGCCGGAGCCGTCGTCGCCGTTGTAGATGATGTTGTCCAGGGCGACGAAGTGGGTCTCACCGACGTCGTAGGAGTAGTACGGGGCACCGAAGTCACGGCGGTAGGTGTCGGTGGAGTTCACGTCGTCGGCGGCGTCGAAGTCGAGGTCGTGATTACCCGGCAGGGCGCGGACCGGGCCGTTGGCATCGGCGTAGAGCTGTTTGAGATCCGGGTTCAGCGAGAGGTCGTCTCCGACGTTGTCGCCGAGCAGCAGGATCCCGCAGCCGGCGTAGTCGGTGCGCTGTGCCAGATCCGCAGGGGCTCCCTTGCTCGCGTAACCGACCTCCTCTTTGTCGTAGGTCTGGGTGTCGGCGGCCATCGGGCAGGACTGCTCGGCGGCGGCAGTGGCGTCGGACGCAGCCAGCGGGAAGTTCACCGCGGTGGGGACGTCCCCGGTGGGGTCCAGTCCGCCGAACGTCAGGTCGGGTGACCCTTCGGGGTAGTGCTCGTAGCTGAATTGGGCGAAGTTGTGCTCGTCGACAGGGGTCTGCCAGCCGGCAGGCTGGGTGACGGACACCGACATGTTGCCGCGGACCGGGAGTTCGTAGCGTCCCTCGGTGTCGGTGCTCACCACGTCGATGCCGTTGGTGACGTTGACTCCTTCGATGCCGGACTCGTCATCGTCGAGGACGGAGTTCTTGTTGACGTCGTCGAAGACCTGGCCGGTGATGACCTGCTGGTTGTCGGCGGCACCATCGACGACCTGGATGGATCCCTCGTAGAGTCCGTCGTTGGTGGTGGGGGAGTCGGGTGTCGAGGAACCGGGGACTGAGGACCCCGGGAGGGCTCTTGAGAGTGAACCTCCGGTCGAATCCTGATTCGAGACGGCATTGGGGTCCCCGTCGGATTCCTGGCTGGATTCCTGGCTGGACCCCTGGTCGGAGCCGGGGAGGTCGGGGTTCTCCTGGGCGTGTGTGGGTGTGATGGTGAGGATGACGGCGGCGGCGAGTGCGGCGCCGGCGGGCATGCGGAATCTCCGCGGGGACATGGGCAATCTCCTGGTCAGAACGTGAGGGGTGTGACGTGCACGGTCGTGCGCGGTAGTGCGCGGTCGTGCACGGGACACGCTAAACGGACGAGGTGGACCACAGGTGAACGGCAAGGGGACGCGCGGACAACGTCCGGCGACACAGGGCTTCTTTTCGTCTCGACATCATCTATTCGAACACGTGGTTGACAGTCAAGATCTGGCCGACTAGTGTTTTCGGTAGTAAACGTAATGGTGGAGGACGAGGGGAGGTGCTTGACGATGACAGTCGATGTCGGAACCGGGTCATTGTCGGCGGTGCTCAACACCACGGCTGGCGAACTGTCTGGTCATCTCAATCGCGGCGAGATGGCGCTGACGCTTGTTCTGGCGGACCAGCCGGAGGACGTGCGGTGCTCATTGGCGGAATCCTCTCGGGGCCGGGGGCGCGCAGAGGCCGTCCGCTTCGCTCATGCGGCCGATATGGTCCTGCGCATACCGGAGACCTTCATCTGCGTCGCGGAGTCCGGACGGTTCAGCGTGGCTCACCTCGACATGATCTACGTCCGCATCCAGCGCCACATGCGCTCGGTTGCCAGTGCGATGCGCAACGAGGTCCGGACAGTGCTGGACGCGGCCGTGGATGCGGCGCTGTCCTCCTGGCTGTCTGAGGGGGCGGCCGAGGGGGCGGTCGTACACCTCAAAGTCGTCCAGGACCTGGTGGACGCGGTGTTCGCCGAGGTGGCGACCGATATTGCGGAGGCCACCGATCGGCGGGAGGCGGATTCGGCGGAACTGACCCGTTCAGGGACGTCGCTGCGGCTCAACTGCGGTTCGGAGACCATCGCCACCGCGACCTGGGACGCGATCACCCAACGGGCACTCGAGATGCACACCGAGCTCTCGGATGCTGCAGAGAAGGTCGGCCTGGATCTTGACCCTGCGGAGGCGGCTGCCGACGGCACGATAGAGGTGTCCGCCGCGACGGCAGTGGTTCCGACGCTGGGCGAATGCCGCGCACGCGTCCTTCTCGACCTGTTGGGTGATACCGCCGAGACGATGAAGGTCCAGGTGAACCTCTTCCGGCTGTCGACTGACGGAAAAACCGGGGTGGGGCCGGGGTACGTCATTGGCCAGGGTTGGGTCAGTGAAGGTACCGCAGCAATGCTGGAAACCGCGGCCACGAAGACGGTTGTCCTGGAGGATGTCGACGAGGTGTTGTGCGCCGAGTCGGAGCAGTACCGCTTCCCCTTCGTTACTCAGCTGCAGATGGAGGGTCGCGACGGATTCTGCCGGTTCCCGGGATGTGAGGTCCCAGCGTGCCGATGCGACCACGACCACATCGTGGCCTCGTCCCATACCGACCCCGGGTCGGACGGGCCGACGAGCCTGGCGAATGGCATGTGTTTGTGTCGGCGACACCACGTGTTGAAGACACGGGGAATCTGGCGACCGGTCACCGAGGACGGTGGTCTCACCGTGGAGTGGACCGGGCCCGACGGAGAGAAGGTCATCACCCGGGCCTCGGGACCGCTGGCCCAGGTGATGCGACGAGAGATGGAGTCATCCGATCCGGACCCGCCGGATACATCAGACCCGCCGGATACGCCGGGGTCATCGGAACCAGATGGGTGAAACTCTCGTGCGGGGATGCAGAATGTGCCCCAGGTGAGGGAGGGGGAGTGGCGCCGATGTGCCCTCCCCGGGACTTACCTCCGGGGTTTACGGGCGGTAGTTCGACCACGCATTGGGGATCACGGCATCGAGCATGCGACTGAGTGCGTCCCAATTGTTGAAGGCGAACCAGTCAGCCCGACCCAGGAGGGGGTCATTGGCGGCGGAGATCAGGAAGTCAATGTTCATGCCGCACACCGTAACAGGTGTACGGCACGATTGTTGTGTTACTGGAGTGAAAGATGTGACGGAGCTACATCACCCCGGCGCCCTTGAGGTCACTGCCGATACGGGACAGCAAGATACCGATGATCGACAACATGCTGATGATCAGGAAGGCGATCCCGGCCAGCAGTGAGTTGTCGGAATCCACAATTGCACCGATGATGATCGCGATGGTCGCCGCTACCGCGGAGATCCACAGTGCTATCTGGCAGACCAGCCAGAAAAACCGGTAGGGGTCCCGGCGGTCCAAAGGGGTGACCACGGTGTCTTCCAGCGTCACCTGGTCTGGGATCCCGTCGGAATCAGGGTGGTGTGGTGTGGGATCGGGTTGTGTGTTGTCGGTGCGATCGGTCATCGCGAAATTCCCTCCAGTCAGGGCAGTGGACGTGTTACCCCTCCAGCATGCCACCACTGTTCCCAGGGCGGCGGCTGGGTAGTAGGATGAAGCGTCGTTACACGCATGCTTTCGGGGGTGTGCCCCAGAAGTGTGCCTCGGACGGGACGGGGACCGGCAGAATGCCGGTTTCCTTTCGTCCGGACCTCGACATGACCGGGCCGGCCGAGCTGACTGACCGGACAGAACGACTTGAAAGGACAATGCGACGTGCTTCGCACCCATCTCTGTGGTGATCTTCGCCCTGACCACATCGGCGAGGAGGTCACCCTCACCGGTTGGGTCTCCCGTCGTCGGGACCACGGTGGCGTGATCTTCGTCGACCTGCGTGACCGGTCCGGACTTGCCCAGGTCGTGTTCCGCGAGAATGAGGTCGCCGAGCGTGCCCACGCCCTGCGCAGCGAGTACTGCCTGAAGGTCACCGGTGTCATCGAGGCACGTCCGGAAGGCTCCGAGAACCCGAACCTCGCCTCTGGTGGGGTGGAAGTCAACGTCTCGGCCCTGGAGATCCTCAACGAGTCTGCGGCTCTGCCGTTCCAGATCGACGACTCCGCCGCCGGCGGCGAGGTCGGCGAGGAGACCCGCCTGAAGTACCGCTACCTCGACCTGCGCCGTGAGAACCAGGCCCGAGCCCTGCGTCTGCGCTCCAAGGTCAGCGCCGCGGCCCGCAACGTCCTGCTGGACGAGGACTTCACCGAGATCGAGACCCCAACCCTCACCCGTTCCACCCCTGAGGGTGCACGCGACTTCCTGGTCCCGGCACGCCTGCGTCCGGGCAGCTTCTACGCCCTGCCGCAGTCCCCGCAGCTGTTCAAGCAGCTGCTCATGGTCAGCGGCATGGAGCGCTACTTCCAGATCGCCCGCTGCTACCGTGACGAGGACTTCCGCGCCGACCGTCAGCCGGAGTTCACCCAGCTGGACGTCGAGATGAGCTTCGTCGACCAGGAGGACGTCATCGCCCTGGCCGAGCAGATTCTCGCTGCGGTCTGGAAGGAGATCGGCTACGAGCTCACCGGCCCGATCCCGCGCATCACCTACGCCGACGCCATGCGGCGCTACGGCTCGGACAAGCCGGACCTGCGCTTCGACATCGAGATCACCGAATGCACCGAGTTCTTCCAGGACACCACCTTCCGCGTCTTCAAGGCGCCCTACGTCGGTGCCGTGGTGATGGAGGGTGGTGCGTCCCAGCCGCGACGTACCCTCGACGGCTGGCAGGAGTGGGCGAAGCAGCGCGGCGCCAAGGGCCTGGCCTACATCCTCGTCGGTGAGGACGGCACCCTGTCCGGCCCCGTCGCCAAGAACATCACCGATGCTGAGCGCGAGGGCATCGCTGCCCACGTCGGTGCGAAGCCCGGCGACTGCATCTTCTTCGGCGCCGGCGAGGTCAAGTCCTCCCGCGCCCTGCTGGGTGCTGCCCGTGGCGAGATCGCCGAGCGTCTCGGCCTGATCAAGGAAGGCGACTGGGCCTTCACCTGGGTCGTCGACGCTCCGCTGTTCGAGCCTGCCGCCGACGCCACCGCCTCCGGCGACGTGGCGCTGGGCAACTCGGCCTGGACCGCCGTGCACCACGCCTTCACCTCCCCGAAGCCGGAGTGGATCGACAGCTTCGACGAGAACCCGGGCGAGGCCACCGCCTACGCCTACGACATCGTCTGCAACGGCAACGAGATCGGCGGCGGCTCCATCCGTATCCACCGCCGCGACATCCAGGAGCGGGTTTTCGCGGTCATGGGTATCTCCGAGGAGGAGGCCCGTGAGAAGTTCGGCTTCCTGTTGGACGCCTTCGCCTTCGGCGCCCCGCCGCACGGCGGCATCGCCTTCGGTTGGGACCGTATCGTCTCGCTGCTGGGAGGCTACGAGTCCATCCGCGACGTCATCGCCTTCCCGAAGTCCGGCGGCGGAGTCGATCCCCTGACCGACGCCCCGGGTGAGATCACCGCCCAGCAGCGTAAGGAGTCGGGCATCGACGTCAAGCCGAAGAAGAAGGCGCCCCAGCAGGCACAGCAGACGCAGCAGGCTGAGCAGACTCAGCAGGCTCATCAGGCTGAGGCCTGACAACACCCCCACGAGGGAGGACATGGACGTGCTCAACATCGATTCTGCGCTGGGGAGCGCCACGCATCTTCTGGCGAACCGATTCGGCGGAACCCCCGAGCTGACCCACCCCGAGGATCTCGGCGGCAGCGGGGATTCGCTGGTGATCCGTGTGCGGGTCACACCGAACCCGTTCCTGCAGGAACGCACCGTGGTGATCAAGCAGCTGCCCCCGGTGGCTGAGGACGCCGACAGCTCCGAGGCGACCGCCGCGCTGATCCGTGAGGTCGTGGCCTACCAGTACACCAACACGCTGGCTGAGGGGCACCGCCCCGGTCCGCAGTTGCTGGCCCACGACATCGACGGCCGACTCATGGTGCTCTCCGATGCGGGTGACGGTCGTAGTTACGCCGACATCCTGGCCTCCGACGACGAGGACGAGCGGTCCTCCGCTCTGCGCAAGCTCGGTCGAGCACTGGGTCGGATGCATGTGGCGACCGCCGACGGGCATGATGCCTTCGACACCCTGAACCGTCGGCTGTATTCCCGGCACGGTCTGCCTGCCGAGCAGACCGGCGACCGGGACGTCAACGTCCCAGCCTTGATCGAACAGGGTCTCGACCTGCTGGCCCGCAGCGGTGTCGAGGTGGACGAGACGGTGCGTGAGTTTGCCGCCGAGGCCGGCAACCGGCAGCACCGGTCACGGCTGCAGGCGTTCACGCCTTTCGACCTGACCCCGGACAACATCATGCTCTCCGACTCGGTGGTCTTCCTGGACTACGAATGGGCCGGTTTCCGCGATGTGGTTTCCGACGTGACCTGCGTGCTGGCAGGTTTCCCGCATGACACCACGACGCCGCTGATGGAGCCCCTGGAACTGCGCGAGTTCGTGGAGTCCTGGAGTTCCGAGGTCGCGTCCGTCTGGCCGGCGGTGCGCGAGGAAGGTCGCCTGGAGCGGGCGCTGATGGCCTCGCTCATCGGCTGGGCGTTGATGAGTCTGTCGTTGCTGTACCACGGCACCCTCGCCGTCATCGATGTGGAGGGTTCAGCCGCTGACCGGGCCCGGCGCCTCGACCGGATGCCCCGCGAGCACCTGGCCGACCTGGCCACCACCGTCGAAGCGATCCGTCGTTTCGCCGTGCAGCATGTCGAGGTCGACGACCGCTTCCCGAAGGTCGAGTCTTTCGCCGGCGAGCTGCTGTCGATCCTGGGAAAACTCGGGGCATACCCGCAGACCTGGTAGCCGCATCCTGCGGGGCGACATGCCGCGGTTACACTGGGTGCCATGAGTGACGACAGCCTGTTCGAGGTGCCGGGGGAGCAGGCCGGGTCCGTCGGTAACGCGGCCGACTCCTACTTCCACCCGGGTGCCCACGCCCCGCTGGCGGTGCGGATGCGTCCGCGCACGCTGGATGAGGTGGTCGGACAGTCTCATGTGCTGGGGGAGGGCTCGCCATTGCGTCGGCTCGTGGATGGTCGGGGTGATTCCTCGGTCATTCTCTACGGCCCCCCGGGGACCGGCAAGACCACCATCGCCTCCCTGGTCGCCGGGACGTCCGGACGCCGCTTCGCCGCCCTGTCGGCGCTCAACGCCGGTGTCAAGGAGGTGCGTGCGGTCATCGACGAGGCGCGTCGCCGACTGGTGCACGGTGAGTCCACGGTGTTGTTCATCGACGAGGTGCACCGGTTCTCCAAGACGCAGCAGGACGCACTGCTCGGGGCCGTGGAGAACCGCACCGTCCTGCTGGTCGCGGCGACGACGGAGAACCCGAGTTTCTCGGTGGTTGCCCCACTGCTGTCCCGTTCGCTGCTGGTGCAGCTCACGCCGTTGGCCGATGCGGACATCTCCACCCTGCTCCGCCGGGCGGTGACCGACCCGCGTGGCTACGGCGGACGTTTTGTCCTCACCGATGAAGCCTGTGAGCTGCTCACTGCATTGTCCGCCGGTGATGCCCGACGGGCGCTGACCTACCTGGAGGCCGCGGCGGAGAGCGTGGAGTCCACCGAGTCGGGGAAGCTGACTCCCGACGACGTCCGTCGGTCCACTGACCGTGCGATCGCGCGTTACGACCGCGACGGTGACCAGCACTACGACGTGACCAGTGCCTTCATCAAGTCGATCCGGGGTTCTGACCCTGATGCCGCACTGCACTACCTGGCCCGGATGATCGACGCGGGGGAGGATCCCCGGTTCATCGCCCGGCGGCTGGTGGTCCACGCCTCCGAGGACATCGGGCTGGCGGACCCCTCCGCACTGCAGGCCGCTGTGGCGGCACACCAGGCCGTGAGCTTCATCGGCATGCCCGAGGGGCGAATTCCGCTTGCGCAGGCGACGGTGCACCTGGCGACGGCAGCGAAGTCGAATGCCGTGATCGCCGGGATCGACGCCGCCCTGGCCGATGTCCGTCAGGGCAAGGGGTCGGTGGTTCCGGCCCACCTGCGCGACGGTCACTACTCCGGGGCCGAAGCCATGGGTAATGCGGTGGGGTACCGCTATCCGCACGACGATCCGCGCGGGGTGCTGCGACAGGACTACCTGCCGGAGGACCTCGTCGACGCCCGTTACTACCGGCCCACCGACCACGGCCGGGAGAACGCTCTGGGCCAGCGGGTGGAGACCCTTCGCGGCATCGTCCGGGGAAGCGGGTAGACTGTGTCCGGTTAAGCCCGAATTGAGCCCGACAGATGTACCGGCAGAGCTACCGGCACGAGCAATGAGAAGGTCCGAAGAACTGTGCAGACGCATGAGATCCGTGAGAGATTCATCAACCACTTCGTGGCGCAGGGTCACACCGAGGTCCCGAGCGCCTCGCTGATCCTGGATGACCCGAACCTGCTGTTCGTCAATGCCGGCATGGTGCCCTTCAAGCCGTTCTTCCTCGGCGAGCAGACTCCGCCGTACTCCCGGGCCACCTCGATCCAGAAGTGCGTGCGCACACTGGACATCGAGGAGGTGGGCATCACCACCCGCCACAACACCTTCTTCCAGATGGCCGGTAACTTCTCCTTCGGTGACTACTTCAAGCGCGAGGTTATCCATTTCGCCTGGTCACTGTTGACCACCCCGGTCGCCGAGGGCGGCCTTGGCATCGACCCCGGGCGGCTGTGGCCCACCGTCTTCCTCACCGACGACGAGGCTTTCGGCATCTGGCGTGACGAGATCGGTGTGCCCGCCGAGCGGATCCAGCGCCGCGACGGCGAAGACAACTACTGGGACATGGGCGTCCCGGGCCCCGGTGGCCCCTGCTCGGAGATCTTCTACGACCGCGGCCCGGAGTACGGTGCCGACGGCGGCCCGGTGGCCGATGAGAACCGGTTCATCGAGATCTGGAACCTGGTCTTCATGCAGGACATCCGGGGCGAGCTCAGCCCGAAGCAGGGCCACGACCCGATCGGTGAGCTGCCGCAGAAGAACATCGACACCGGTATGGGCATCGAGCGTGTCGCCTGCATCCTGCAGGGTGTCGACAATGTCTACGAGACCGACCTGCTGGCGCCGGTCATCCGCGTTGCCGAGGAGCTCACCGGTTCCCGCTACGGTGCCGCCGACGCCCCCGACACCATCGATGATGTCCGCTTCCGCGTCATCGCCGACCACGCCCGTACCGGCCTGATGCTCATCCTGGACGGTGTGACCCCGGGCAACGAGGGCCGCGGCTACATCCTGCGCCGTCTACTGCGCCGGATCATCCGTTCGGCCCGTCTGCTCGGCGCCACCGGTGCGACCATGGAACGCTTCATGGACACCGTGCGCGAGACGATGACCCCGTCCTACCCGGAGATCGCCGACAACTGGGAGCGCATCCGCGCAGTCTCCGTCGGCGAGGAGACCGCCTTCCTGAAGACCCTGGAGTCCGGCACCCACCTCTTCGAGCGTGAGGCCGCCAAGGTCAAGGCGGCCGGCGGGACGGAGCTGGGTGGCCGTGAGGCGTTCACCCTGCACGACACCCACGGTTTCCCGATCGACCTGACCGTGGAGATGGCCGCTGAGGAGGGCCTGACCGTCGATGTCGACGGTGCGGACGGCTTCACCGCCCACATGGCGCAGCAGCGTGCCCGGGCCAAGGCCGACAACCGGGCGAAGAAGCAGGTCCACGCCGATGTGTCGGTGTACCGATCCTTCGTCGACGGTCACCCCACGGTATTCACCGGCTACGAGCACCGCGATGATGAGGGCCGCATCCTCGGCCTCGTCGTCGACGGCACCCTGGTCGACCGCGCCGCGGAAGGCGCCCACGCCGAGGTCATCCTGGACCGGACCCCGTTCTACGCCGAGTCCGGTGGACAGATGGCGGACCGCGGCACACTCACCGGTCCTGGTGGCATGGCCACGGTGGAGGACGTCCAGAAGACCGGCCGAAAGGTCTGGCTGCACCGGGTCGTCGTCTCCGGTGGTGAGTTGGCGGTCGGCGACACCGTCGCCGCGCACGTCGACCACACCTGGCGTCACCAGGCGCGTCAGGCGCACACCGGAACCCACCTGATCCACGCCGCACTGCGTGATGTCCTCGGGCCCACCGCGGTGCAGGCCGGTTCGTTGAACAAGCCGGGTTACCTGCGTTTCGATTTCACCTACCCCTCACAGCTCACCGGCGACCAGCTGCAGCGCATCGAGAACATCGCCAATGAGGCGGTCGACACCGACTACTCGGTCAACACCATCGAGACCAGCCTGGAGGAGGCCAAGTCGATGGGTGCGATGGCGCTCTTCGGCGAGAACTACGGCTCCCAGGTGCGCGTGGTGGAGATCGGTGGCCCGTTCTCCATGGAGCTGTGTGGCGGTATCCACGTCGACCACTCCTCCCAGATCGGCCCGGTCACCGTGCTCGGCGAGTCATCGGTCGGTTCGGGTACCCGGCGTATCGAGGCCTACACCGGCCTGGACTCCTTCCGCTACCTCGCCGGCCAGCACCGCGTGGCCGACAACCTGGCGTCCCGCCTGCGGATCCCGAACGAGGAACTGCCGGAGCGCTTCGAGCAGATGACCGAGCGACTGAACCTCGCCGAGAAGCGCATCGAACAGTTCCGCAGCGCCGAGCTGACCGCGAAGGTCGGTGACTACGTCGCCGAGTTCTACGATGTCGACGGTGTGCGGGTCGTCGCTGCCCGGCTGCCCGACGGTGTCGCCGGCGGTGACCTGCGCACCATCGCCAATGATGCGAAGGGCCGGTTCGGCACCGATGAGGCGCTCATCGTCTTCGCCTCGGTGGACCCGGAGTCCGGCAAGGTGCCGTTCATCGCCGCAGCCACCGACGCTGCCGTGAAGCGCGGCCTCGCCGCCGGCGACGTCGTCAAGGCGATCGGCCCGCACGTCGGCGGCCGTGGCGGCGGCAAGCCCGCCATGGCCCAGGGCTCCGGTTCGGACGTGTCCGGTGTGGACGCCGCGATCGCCGCCGTGCGCGACTACGTCTCCTCCGTGACCTCGACTACCGGAGGCGCCCGCTGATGAGCGGCGGAGCTCCCCAGGCGGACCGGCCTGGTGACGACGACCCGGGCCGGGGCCGCCGGCTGGGTCTGGACGTCGGGACGGTCCGCATCGGCGTGTCGCTGTCGGATCCTGACGGCATCCTCGCCACCCCGCTGGAGACCGTCGACGCGAAGGGCGGTGACCCGGCCGCCCTGGACCGGATCGGGGTTCTCATCGAGGAGAACTTCGTGGTCGAGGTTGTCGTCGGACTGCCGGTGAGCATGCGCTCGAAACGCACCCAGAGTACCGCCCGCGCCGAGAAATATGCCTCTCATCTGCGACAACGTCTGGAGAATATTCCGGTCCGTCTGGTGGACGAGCGGATGTCGACGGTGGCGGCGACCAGTGCGATGCACGCCTCGGGTGTCAGCGAGAAGAAGGGCCGGTCGCGGATCGACCAGGCCGCCGCAGTGCATATCCTGCAGGGCTGGCTGGATGCCCGGCGGTCCCGGGGATCGACTTTTCCGGGTGTCTGATCCCGGTGGCCAGCCCCGGCATGTAAGAATGTCAGTCACTGACGTGCTCATACCCTCATCCGGACCCTGAAACCCCGGTGCGCCCGATGCACCCGGAGTACCCCGTGTACCCGGTGGCGTCGGGGACCACGGAGAATACGGAGACTACCTTGCCTCGAAAATCCATCAGTCAGCCTCGCTACCGGCGTCGACGCCAGTGGGCGATGGCGATCAGTCTTGGACTGGTGCTGCTCCTGGTGTTCGTCGTCGCCTATGTCTACTACCAGCGCGAGGTGGTCGGCACCCGCGACTACGAGGGGCAGGGCAATGGCAATGTCGTGCTGGTTCGTGTGGGCGAGGGCGACACGGTCTCCGGGTTGATCCCCCAGCTGCTGGATGACGGCGTGGTCGGATCCCGCTCGGCGATGCTCTCTGCCGCCGAAAACGCCGAGCAGACCGGCGACAGCCGTGGTCTCGAGGCCGGCTACTACGCCCTGCAGGAGGAGATGTCGGCGGAGAACGCGATGGCGGCATTGACCGACGATGAACGACGGCTGGGCGTGGTGGACATCCCGACCGGGTCCACCCTCGAGGACGTGGCCGTGGTCGGTGGTGACACCCGCGCCGGTATCTTCACCTCCATCGCCGACAACTCCTGCCGTGAGGGGTTGACCGACGGGCTCGAGGACTGTGTGAATGTGGAGGAACTGCGCGAGACGATCGTCTCGTCCAGCGCCGCCGAACTCGGCGTGCCCGAGTGGGCCACCGAGGCCGTCGATGCCCGCCCAGATGATCCCCGCCGGATCGAGGGGCTCATCGCCCCCGGTGTGCACCTGTTCGACCCGACGTCCTCGGCGTCGGAGATCGTCAACAGTCTGCTGACGAACTCCGCGGAGATCTATGAGGGCACCGGCCTGTTGGAGGCCCAGGACTCCGTGGGACTCTCGGCCTACGAGATCATCACGGCCGCCTCCCTGGTGGAGCGGGAGGCCCCGGACGGGGACTTCGACAAGGTCGCCCGTGTGATCATGAACCGTCTGGACATCGACCAGCGCCTGGAGTTCGATTCCACGGTCAACTACGACGTCTCCGCCCAGGAGGTCGCCACCACCGACGCCGACCGTGCCCGGAGAACCCCGTGGAACACGTACGCGAAGAACGGGCTGCCGGACACCCCGATCGCCTCGCCGGGTGTCACTGCCCTGCAGGCGATGGAGCACCCGGCCGAGGGCGACTGGCTGTACTTCGTCACCGTGGATCTGGACGGACGTACCGTGTTCAACCGTGATTTCAAGGACCATGAGGACGCCATCGAGGAGTCCCGTCGCAACGGTGTGCTGGACAGTGCCCGATGAGTGCAAAGGCTACCACCGTGAACGAGACCTCCGGCGTGTCCGGCGTCTTTGACGTCGACGGGTTCCTGGCACTGGCCGCGGACACCGAGGGACCGGTCTGTGCGGTGCTGGGGAGGCCGGTCGAGCATTCCCTGTCCCCGGTGATCCACCAGGGAAGTGCCGGGGCACTCGGGGTTGACCCTTTCACCTATGTGCGGGTGGAGGCCGGCGAGCCCCGTGAGGTGCGACGCCTGCTGGCCAAGGCGCCGGACTCGGTCGCCGGATTCTCGGTGACCATGCCGGGCAAGTCTGCGGCGCACGACCTGGCTGACGAGATCACCGACCGGGCGCAGCGGATCGGCAGCGCCAATACGCTGGTGCCGCTGGGTCAGGGCCGCTGGCAGGCCGACAACACCGATGTCGACGGGGTGTCGACCTGCCTGGCCCACGTCGCCCCTGGGGGACTCTCCGGCGGACACGGGGTGGTCGTGGGCAACGGTGGGACGGCACGTCCTGCTGTCGCGGCGATGGCCGCCGCCGGTATCGGCTCGGTGACGGTGCTGGCCCGTTCCGAACGGGCGTTGAACCTGCAGTCACTGGTCGAGTCCTACGGTATGACCTTCGACTGGGCCAGGTTGGACGATCCGACGGTCACCATCGTGTGTGCCGCCGCGGACGTGTTGGTCTCCACGGTGCCGGCGCAGGGGGTGGACCGGGAGTCCGGTCTGGCCGACGCCTTCGCCAGGGCGGCGGCGGTCGTCGACGTCATCTATGATCCGTACCCCACCGACGTGCTGTCGGCGGCCCGGGAGGCCGGACGGCCCGTCGCCGACGGTCTGCTGATGCTCGCCGGTCAGGGCGCCGAGCAGTTCGAAGCGTTCACCGGGGTGCGGCCGGTGGTGACGGACATGTACCGCCTGCTGCTCGCTCACCGCGGTCTGGAGTAGCTGGGGCACAGGGGCACAGGGGCACAGGGGCACAGGGGCACAGGGGCACACAGGGGAATGGGGGACGGTATGGCGGGGTCGGGGACCGGGCTACTGCTGTGGTTGTTCCTGTGGGGTGGGCTGGGGGTGTGGACGGTGGCCCTGGTGGTCACCGACCTGCGTTCCCGTCGGCTCCCTGATGTTCTGACCGTGCCGGCGGCCGTGTTCGCCGCGGTGTGGGCGGTGGTTACCGGAGTGCCGGTGGCCGTGCTCGGCGGCGTCGGCTGGTTTCTGCTGTCCGTGCTGCCGGGCCTGTTGTCGCGCCGGTTGGCTGCCGGGGGAGGGGACGCGAAGCTCGCCCTGTCCCTGGGCACCGTCGCCGCGGGCGTGGGTGGGGTGTTCGGCTGGTTGCTGGTCGTCGGGGCGGCGTCGGCGGTGACCGTGCTTCTGGTGCTGGTCCCGGCGGTGCGTTCGGGTGGGGAGGGGCTGCCGCATGGGCCGGGGATGTTGCTGGCGACCTGGGCTCTGGTGGTGATCACGATCACAAACGCCGGGGGGTGGTGACCTGTGTGGTGCGCACATGGAACAATGGGGCCATGTTTCGATGGACGACTGCCGGGGAATCGCACGGCCAGGCCCTTGTTTCCGTGATCGAGGACATTCCGGCGGGGGTCTCCGTGACCCGCGCCGAGGTGTCCCGACAGCTTGCTCGACGGCGCCTCGGCTACGGCCGCGGCGCCCGCATGAAGTTCGAGGCCGATGAGGTGACATTCCTCGGCGGTGTCCGTCACGGGAAGACCTTGGGCTCGCCGGTGGCGGTGATGATCGGCAACACCGAGTGGCCGAAGTGGACCACCATCATGTCCGCCGACCCGGTGGACCTGGAGGATGAGACGGTCGCCAAGGAGATGAACTCCGGTCGCGGTGCCCGCCTGACCCGGCCCCGTCCCGGCCACGCCGACTTCTCCGGCATGGTGAAGTACGGCCACGACGAGGCCCGTCCGATCCTGGAGCGTTCCAGCGCCCGGGAGACCGCCGCCCGTGTCGCCGCCGGCACCTTCGCCCGCGGCCTGCTGCGGGAGGTCACCGGTGCCGAGGTCGTCAGCCACGTGCTGTCGATCGGACCGTCCGACACCTATCGGGGACCGGCGCCGACCGCCGCGGACCTGGACGCCGTGGACGCCTCCCCGGTGCGTGCTTTCACCGTGCACGGTGATGCGCACGAGAAGTCGATGATCGAACAGATCGAGGCCGCCCGGAAGTCCGGCGACACCCTCGGCGGAGTCGTCGAGGTCGTCGTCTCCGGCCTGCCCGTCGGACTCGGCACCCACACCACCTGGGACGGGCGACTGGACGCCCAGCTCGCTCAGGCACTGATGAGTATCCAGGCGATCAAGGGTGTCGAGATCGGTGACGGCTTCGAGGAGGCCCGCCGCCGCGGCTCCGAGGCGCACGACGAGATCGACCGCATCGACGGTGCGTCCGGCGTCGCCCGTCGCACCAACCGGGCAGGCGGTGTCGAGGGCGGCATGACCAACGGTGAGCAGCTGCGGGTACGTGCCGCGATGAAGCCGATCTCCACGGTGCCGCGTGCGCTGGCCACCGTCGACATGGACGACGGCCAGGCTGCCACCGGCATCCACCAGCGTTCCGACGTCTGCGCCGTGCCGGCCGCCGGTGTCGTCGCCGAGTCGATGGTCGCCCTGATCCTGGCCCGTGCGGTGCTGGAGAAGTTCGGTGGTGACAGCATCGCCGAGACCCGCCGGAACTACGAGGCCTACCTCGACGACGTGAAGCAGCGTCTGACCTGGGGAGTGGAGTAGATGACCGCCACGATCAACCGCCCGCGCGTCGTGCTCGTCGGCCCTCCCGGTTCCGGTAAGACCACGGTGGGACGCAGTCTCGCCGAGGTCATGCGGTGCGGGCTGGTCGACACCGACCAGATGCTCGAGGACGCTGCCGGTACCAGCTGCGGCGAGTTGTTCACCGAGCTGGGGGAGCCGGAGTTCCGCCGCCGTGAGGAGAAGGTCGTCGCTGAGGCACTGCGCACCACCGGCGTGGTCTCCCTCGGTGGCGGAGCAGTGCTCTCCACGGCGGCCCGGGAGCTGTTGGCCGGGCACACCGTGGTGTATCTACGGGTGTCGGTTGAGGAGGGCGTACGCCGCACCGCCGGGTCGGCGACCCGTCCGGTGCTCGCCGCCGAACCGGGCGCGGACCCGGCTGATCGTTACCGGGAGATCCTCACCGAGCGCGAGTCGCTCTACACAGAGGTCGCCACCCACGTCATCGACGGCGACGGCCGGGCGCCCCGACACACCGTCGGCGAGGCCCTGGCACTGCTGGGCCTGCACCAGGAGTCCACCGCCTCTGCCGTGCGCGTGGAGTCCGACAACCCCTATGACGTGGTCATCGGACGGGAGCTGACCGACCGGGTCGCCGAGGCCGTGCCGGGTGCCCGACGGGCCGTCGTGCTGCACCAGCCGCCACTGGCGCAGCTGGCCGGCCGGGTCGCCGCACGCCTTCGTGCCGCCGGGATCGAACCGGTGCTGCACGAGACCCCGGACGCCGAGGCGGCGAAGACCTTCGCCGGCGCCGCGGAGTGCTGGGACGTCTGCGCCTCGGCCGGACTGTCCCGTCAGGACGTCATCGTCGGTGTCGGTGGTGGCGCAACCACCGACCTCGCCGGGTTCATCGCCGCCACCTGGATGCGGGGCATCCGGGTCGTGCAGTACCCGACCACGCTGCTGGCCATGGTCGATGCCGCTGTCGGCGGCAAGACCGGTATCAATACCCCGGCCGGCAAGAACCTGGTCGGTGCCTTCCACGAGCCCGCCGCGGTGCTGGTCGACCTCGAGGTCCTCGAGACCCTGCCCACGGCGGAGATCATCGCGGGCAGCGCCGAGATCATCAAGGCTGGTTTCATCCGTGACCCGCGGATCCTGGAGATCTACGAGGCAGACCCAGCTGCCGCCCTGGACCCGAAGGGCAGCCTGCCGGAACTCATCGAGGCGGCGGTGCGGGTCAAGGCCGAGGTCGTCGGTCAGGACCTCCGCGAGTCCTCTCTGCGTGAGATCCTCAACTACGGACACACCTACGGTCATGCTGTCGAACAGCACGAGAACTACATCTGGCGTCACGGCCACGCCGTGGCGGTGGGCATGGTCTTCGAGGCGGAGCTCGCCCACGCAGCCGGTCTGCTCAGCGCGGCCGGGGTGGCACAGCACCGTCGCATCCTGGAGAGCGTGGGGCTGCCCACCTCCTACGACGGCGCGCCGCTGGAGGTGCTCCTGGAGGTCATGGGACGGGACAAGAAGAACAAGGACGGTGCGCTGCGCATCGTCGTGGTCACCGATGCCGGCACCGACGCAACAGCCACCGGTGGATACAACCCGCACCGTCTCGTCGACCCGGAGGCTGCCGAGCTCGAGGCCGCCTACATCGCGACCCAGACACCGCAGACACCGCAGACTCCGGAGGCACACCAGTGACCCGCGTCCTGGTCCTCAACGGTCCGAACCTCAACCGCCTCGGAAAGCGCCAACCCGAGATCTACGGCTCCACCACCCTGGCCGACATCGAGGCTGGTCTGTCCGAGCACGCCGCCCGGCTCGGTGTCGGTATCGACTTCCTGCAGTCCAACCACGAGGGCGAGCTGATCGACCGCATCCACCAGGCCGCTGATGCCGGCGAGTCCGTGATCATCAACCCCGGCGGGTTCACCCACACCTCGGTCGCGCTGCGGGATGCCCTGGCGGAGATCGCCGACGGTCCCGGGTTCGTGGAGGTGCACATCTCCAACGTGCACGCCCGCGAGGACTTCCGGCACCACAGCTACCTGTCCCCGGTGGCCCGCGGTGTGATCGCCGGACTGGGTGTCCACGGGTACCACGCGGCACTGGAGTACCTGGCAGCGTAACGTTGCCGGCATGACCGACTCCCACTCGACCAACAACGTCCCCACGAAGGCCCGCCGTGCGTCGGTGGCCGCCGCGATCGCCGCAGCCGGCCACGACCACCTGCTGGTGACCGACCTGAAGAACGTCCGCTACCTCACCGGGTTCAGCGGCTCCAACGCCGCGCTGCTGGTTCCGGCGGACCCGGACGCCGAGGCGACGCTGGTCACCGACGGACGCTACGACACCCAGGTGCGACAGGAGACCGCCGGGGACCCCGGCATCGGGGTGCGGATCACCCGTGACCTCGTCGGTGAGCTGCTCGAGGTCGCCGGCGAGGACGCGACCGTCGCCGTCGAGCCGGGAATGACCGTGGCACAGGCCCGTGCGATCGGGGAACCGCCGGTGCTGGACCGCGCGGTGGAGGATGCTCGGCTGGTCAAGGGCGCCGACGAGATTGCCGCCCTGCGTGCCGCCGGTGAGTTGGCTGACACCGTGTTCACCGAGTTCATCGAGGCCGGCGGTATCCGTGAGGGCATCACCGAGATCGCCGCCGCCGCCGACCTGGAGCACCGCCTGCGCGTCGCCGGCGCCGACGGGTTGAGTTTCGACACGATCCTCGCCTCCGGGGTCAACGGCGCCAAACCGCATGCCGGTGTCTCCCGCGACATCATCGTCCCCGGCCTGGTCACCCTGGACTTCGGCGTGTGGTTGGACGGCTACGCCTCCGACCAGACCCGCACGGTGTGCGTCGGGGAGCCGGACGCCCTGTCCGTCGAACTCTACGATCTGGTGCACCGCTCCTTCACCGCTGGAACTGAGGCGGTGCGTCCCGGTGCCGGGCTGTTTGCCGTGGACAAGGTGTGCCGCGACATCATCGCCGAGGCCGGCTACGGGGAGTACTTCGTCCACTCCACCGGCCATGGTGTCGGCCTCGACGTGCATGAGGCCCCGTACGCGGCCTCCCGAACCCCGGAGGACAAGACGCTGGCCGAGGGGATGACCCTGACCGTGGAACCCGGGGTGTACCTGCCGGGCCGTACCGGCCTGCGGATCGAGAACACCTACGTCGTCACCGCGGACGGTGCCGAGACCCTGAATCCGTCGTCGACGGAGTTACGGATCGTCTAGGGCGAACTGCTAGACTGGCGGGCTGTTCACCCTTTGCACATTACGACGACGCTTACCCCAGGAGTACACACGTGGCGACTACCGCGGATTTCAAGAACGGCCTTGTGCTGAAGATTGACAACAAGCTTCAGCAGATCATCGAGTTCCAGCACGTCAAGCCCGGTAAGGGGCCCGCTTTCGTGCGTACCAAGCTCAAGGACGTCGTCAGCGGCAAGAACATCGACAAGACCTTCAACGCCGGTGTCAAGGTCGAGACCGCCACCGTGGACCGTCGCGACATGACCTACCTGTACAACGACGGCGAGAACTTCGTCGTCATGGACGACAAGGACTTCGAGCAGTTCGAGGTCCCCGCCGACAAGTTCGGTGACGCCGGCCAGTTCCTGCTGGAGAACATGCGCGTCCAGCTGTCCTTCCACGAGGGCGAGATCCTCTTCGCCGACCTGCCGGTCTCCGTCGACCTGTCCATCCAGCACACCGACCCGGGTCTGCAGGGCGACCGCTCCACCGGTGGCACCAAGCCCGCCACCCTGGAGACCGGTGCCGAGATCCAGGTCCCGCTGTTCCTGAACACCGGTGATGTCGTCAAGGTCGACACCCGCACCGGCGAGTACCTCTCCCGCGTCAACAACTAAGACGACAACTGAGACCATGACAGACAGCACGCACCGCCACGGTCCGCGGCACGCGGCCCGTCAGCGCGCGGTGGACATCCTCTTCGAGGCCGAGTTCCGCGACACCGACCCAGTCGGCATCGTCGAGGAGCGCATCGACCTGTCCCGCGACGAGTCGAACCAGGTCAAGAGAGTTCCGGAGTACACCACCGCGATCGTCCCGGGGGTCGCCCAGGCCCTCGACGAGATCGATGACGCCATCGCGGCACACCTGTCGAGCACCTGGCGTCTCGAGCGCCTTCCCGCCGTGGACCGCGCCGTCCTGCGCGTCGCAGCCTGGGAACTGCTCTACAACCCGGAAGTGCCGGTGAAGGTCGCCCTCAAGGAGGGTATCCACCTCGCCGGTGAATATTCGCACGACAAGGCCCCGTCCTACGTCAACGCGGTCCTGGACGGTATCGCCCGGGACAAGCGGCTGGCGGATGAGGCGTCCGAGGCTGCTGCTGCGGAGGCGAGCGCCGCGGCAGCAGCCGCGGAGACCGCCGAATCCGAGGCGCAGACGGATGCCCTGATCGAGGGGATCGTCGACGGGGGTTCCGACACCCACCCGTGATAGGATCAGTCATCGACACCATCCTTTAACGATCCGTCCAGTGAGGCGGGGAAGGAGGTCACGATGGGCACCATCATGGACGCCGACGACGTCGGTCGTACCATTGCACGCATCGCGCACCAGATCATCGAGAAAACGGCACTAGACGCACCGGGGGCAGGACAGGTTGTCCTGCTGGGTATCCCGTCGGGGGGAGTGCCGCTGGCGGCGCGTCTCGCCTCGCGGATCGAGGAGTTCAGCGGGGTGTCCGTCTTCCACGGCGCACTCGACGTCACCCTCTACCGTGACGACCTGACCACCTCGCCGCACCGGGCGCTCAAACCCACCAGCATCCCGCGTGAGGGCATCGACGGGACCACGGTGATCCTCGTCGACGATGTCCTCTATTCCGGACGCACCATCCGCGCCGCGCTCGACGCCCTGCGCGACATTGGCCGGGCACGGGTCGTGCAGCTGGCCGTCCTGGTCGACCGCGGCCACCGCGACCTGCCGATCCGGGCGGACTACGTGGGCAAGAACATCCCCACCGCCGCCACCGAGGATGTGCGGGTCAGTCTCGCCGAGATCGACGGTGACGACCGGGTGGACCTGCTCCGCGACACTGCGGACTCCGCCACCGACAGCGAGGAGACCGGAGAATGAAGCACCTGCTCAGCATCGCCGACCTGACCGCCGGGGAGATCACCGGCCTGTTGGACGAGGCGGACCGGTTCGCCGAGTCGCTGCGTGACCGGGAAGTGAAGAAGCTGCCGACCCTGCGGGGCCGTACGGTCTTCACCCTGTTCTACGAGAACTCCACCCGCACCCGGTCCAGTTTCGAGACCGCCGGCAAGTGGATGAGCGCGGACGTCATCAACATCTCGGCATCTTCCTCAAGCGTGAAGAAGGGCGAGTCGCTCAAGGACACTGCCTTGACGTTGCGGGCGATCGGCGCGGACGCCATCATCATGCGCCACCCGTCCTCCGGTGCGGCCCGCCAGGTCGCCAACTGGGTGGGACACGGCCCGGACGGCATCAGCGTGCTCAACGCCGGTGACGGCCTGCACGAGCACCCCACCCAGGCCCTGCTCGACGCGGTGACCCTGCGCAACCGCCTCGCCGGGGACAACGGCGACCTGACCGGAAGCCACGTCGTGATCGTCGGCGACATCCTGCACTCGCGCGTCGCACGGTCCAACGCCCTGCTGCTCACCGGACTGGGGGTCGACGTCACCTTCGTCGCCCCGCCAACCCTTCTGCCGCTGGGTGTGACCAACTGGATCCATCCCGAGGGCTCCGGCACGGTCCAGGTCAGCCACGACATGGACCCCGCCCTGACCGGTGCGGACGCGGTGATGATGCTGCGCGTGCAGGCCGAGCGGATGGACGGCGGGTTCTTCCCCTCGCACCGCGAGTACGCCACCCGCTACGGTCTGTCCCGTGCCCGGCTCGACTGCCTGGACGACGACGTCATCGTGCTGCACCCTGGCCCGATGCTGCGCGGCATGGAGATCAGCGATGCCGTCGCCGACGCGCCCCAGGCCGTGGTGCTCGACCAGGTCACCGCCGGTGTGCACGTCCGCATGGCGGCACTGTTCACCCTGCTGGTCGGAACCGGTGGCGATACGGGGGAGGCCACACTGTGAGCAACCGGAACACTGCACAGGACACGACACGAGAGAAAGTGAACACCGTGAACGACTACCCGGCCACCGGAGTGCTCCACGACGTCCAACCGGGCGAGGTCCTGCTCCGCGGCGTCCTCGTCTACGGCGAGGGCGACCCCGCGGACGTCCTGGTCCGTGACGGTGTCATCGCAGAGATCGCCGCCGCCGGCGAGTTGGAGACCAGCGCCGAAGGTGCGGAGACCCTCGACCTCGACGGCCAGGTCCTGCTGCCCGGCCTGGTGGACATGCACGTCCACCTGCGTGAGCCCGGCCGTGAGGACACCGAGACCATCGCCACCGGTTCCGCCGCCGCCGCCCGCGGTGGCTTCACCGCGGTATTCACCATGGCCAACACCGACCCGGTGACCGACACCCCGGCGATCGCCGAGATGGTGTGGCTCAAGGGCCAGCAGACCAACCTCTGCGACGTCCACCCCGTCGGCTCGATCAGCCGTGGACTCAAGGGCAGTGAGCTGACCGAGTTCGGCATGATGGCCGACTCGGACGCCAAGGTCCGCATGTTCTCCGACGACGGCAAGTGCGTCGACGACCCACGCCTGATGCGTCGGGCCGTCGAGTACGCCGGCGGCCTGGACGTGCTGCTCGCCCAGCACTGTGAGGAGCACCGGCTCACCGAGGGAGCGGTCGCCCACGAGGGTGACACCGCCGCCCGGCTCGGCCTGTGTGGCTGGCCGCGCGTCGCCGAGGAGTCCATCGTCATCCGGGACGCCCTGCTGGCCCGCGACTACGGCGGACGCCTGCACATCTGCCACGCCTCCACCGAGGGCACCGTGGAACTGCTGGCCTGGGCCAAGGACCACGACATCCCGCTCTCGGCCGAGGTCACCCCGCACCACCTCATCCTCACCGATGAGAAGCTGGAGACCTACGACGGGCACTACCGGGTCAACCCGCCGCTGCGCGAGACCCAGGACACCCTGGCACTGCGCCAGGCGCTGATCGACGGCACGGTGGACTGTGTCGCCACCGACCACGCCCCGCACGGCTCCGAGGAGAAGTGCTGCGAGTTCGACCAGGCCCGCCCCGGCATGCTGGGCCTGGAGACATCGCTGCCGATCATCGCCGGCCTGTTCGTCACCGACGTACCTGAAGGTCTCGAGGCACAGGACTGGCGCTTCGTGGCGAAGGTCATGTCGGAGCGCCCCGCCGAGATTCTCAAGCTGCCCGGCCACGGCCGTCCCGTGGCGGTGGGGGAGCCGGCGAACCTCTGCGTCGTCGACACCGGCCGCAGCTGGACCGCTCACGGCGAGGACCTGGCGTCCAAGTCGTCCAACACCCCCTACGAGGGGATGGAACTGCCGGTGAAGGTGTCCACGACCCTGCTCCGCGGCCGGGTGACCTGCCGCGACGGCGAGGTCGACGCCTAGATGACCGACCAGACCGCACACAGATCACATACAACTAGTTCCGCTAATTCCGCGACAGAGAAGAGTACTGCTGTGAGTTCCTCCCGCACCCCCGCGCTGCTGGTGCTGGCCGACGGACGGGTGTTCCGTGGCCGCGCCGTCGGTGCGACCGGCACCACCCTGGGTGAGGCCGTGTTCACGACCGCGCTGACCGGCTACCAGGAAACCCTGACCGACCCCTCCTACCACCGGCAGATCATCGTGGCGACGGCCCCGCAGATCGGCAACACCGGCTGGAACGACGAGGACTCCGAGTCCCACAACGGCAAGATCTGGGCCGCCGGCCTGGTCATCCGCGATCTCTCCCGCTCCGTGTCGAACTGGCGTGCAGCCCGCTCGCTGCCCGAGGAGATGGAGAAGCAGGGGCTGATCGGGATCCAGGGTATCGACACCCGCGCACTGGTGCGCCACCTGCGCGACCAGGGTGCCGTCGCCGCCGGCATCTTCTCCGGGGAGGCCGCCGAACGTCCCGTCGAGGAGCTCATCGCCGAGGTCGCCGCACAGCCGACCATGGTCGGCTCGAACCTCGCCGTCGAGGCATCCACCGACGAGGTCTACGTTGTCGAGCCCGAGGGTGAGGCCAGGTACACCGTGCTGGCCTACGACATGGGCATCAAGACCAACACCCCGTCCAACTTCGCCTCCCGCGGGGTGCGTACCGTCGTCGTCCCGGCCGAGTCCCCGGTCGAGCCGCTGCTGGAGCAGTACCAGCCTGACGGTGTCTTCATCTCCAACGGCCCCGGCGACCCCGCCACCGCCGATGTCATGGTGCAGCAGGTCCAGACCGTCATCGAGAGGAAGATCCCGCTGTTCGGCATCTGCTTCGGCAACCAGATCCTGGGCCGTGCCCTGGGCATGGACACCTACAAGCTGAAGTTCGGCCACCGCGGCACCAACGTGCCCGTGCTCAACCACCTCACCGGCCAGATCTTCATCACCTCGCAGAACCACGGCTTCGCCCTGCGCGGTCGACCCGGCGAGCCCTTCGACACGCCCTACGGCACCGCCCAGGTCACCCACACCTGCCTCAACGATGACTGCGTCGAAGGTGTCGCCCTCGACAACGGACTCGCCTTCTCCGTCCAGTACCACCCCGAGGCCGCCGCCGGCCCCCACGATGCCAACCCGCTGTTCGACCAGTTCATCGAACTGATGGAAGGGAACAACTAAATGCCGAAGCGCAACGACATCAACCACGTCCTCGTCATCGGCTCGGGCCCGATCGTGATCGGCCAGGCCTGTGAGTTCGACTACTCCGGCACCCAGGCCTGCCGCGCACTGAAGACCGAGGGCCTGCGGGTCTCCCTGATCAACTCCAACCCGGCCACCATCATGACCGACCCGGAGTTCGCCGACCACACCTACATCGAGCCGATCACCCCGGAGTACATCGACAAGATCTTCACCGCCGAGAAGGAGGCCGGCCACCCGATCGACGCCGTGCTGGCCACCCTCGGTGGACAGACCGCACTGAACGCCGCCATCCAGATGGACCGCCTCGGTCTGCTGGAGAAGCACGGCGTGGAGCTCATCGGCGCCGACATCGACGCCATCGAGCGCGGTGAAGACCGCCAGAAGTTCAAGGACATCGTCGCTTCCATCGGTGGCGAGTCCGCCCGCTCCGCGGTGTGCCACAACATGGACGAGGTCCACGCCACCGTCGCCGATCTCGGTCTGCCGGTCGTCGTCCGTCCGTCCTTCACCATGGGCGGCCTGGGCTCCGGCCTGGCCTTCACCTACGAAGACCTCGACCGTATCGCCGGTGGCGGTCTCGCAGCATCCCCGGAGGCGAACGTCCTGATCGAGGAGTCCATCCTCGGCTGGAAGGAGTTCGAGCTGGAGCTGATGCGTGACGGTGACGACAACACCGTGGTCGTCTGCTCCATCGAGAACGTCGACGCCCTCGGCGTGCACACCGGTGACTCGGTCACGGTCGCCCCCTCGATGACCCTGACCGACCGCGAGTTCCAGAAGATGCGCGACCAGGGTATCGCCATCATCCGCGAGGTCGGTGTCGACACCGGTGGCTGCAACATCCAGTTCGCCATCAACCCGGACGACGGCCGCATCATCACCATCGAGATGAACCCGCGCGTCTCCCGGTCCTCCGCCCTGGCCTCCAAGGCCACCGGCTTCCCGATCGCCAAGATCGCCGCCCTGCTCGCCATCGGCTACACCCTCGACGAGCTGCGCAACGACATCACCCAGGTCACCCCGGCAGCTTTCGAGCCGACCCAGGACTACGTCATCGTCAAGGCACCGCGCTTTGCCTTCGAGAAGTTCCCCGGCGCCGACGACACCCTGACCACCACCATGAAGGCCGTCGGTGAGGCGATGGCCATCGGACGCAACTACATCTCCGCCCTGAACAAGGTGCTGCGCTCCATGGAGACCAAGCCGGCCGGGTTCTGGACCACCTCCGACGAGTACTTCGCCGGAGACCGCGCCCGCGACCTCAACGCCGTGCTCGACGACCTGGGCCGTCCCACCGAGGGCCGCATGTACGACATGGAGCTCGCCCTGCGCCTCGGCGCATCCGTCGACGAGGTCCACCGGGCCTCCGTCGGGGTCGACCCCTGGTTCCTCTACGAGCTCAAGGCACTGGTCGACTTCCGGGACGAGCTCGAGGCAGCCCCGGTGCTCACCGAGGAGCTGCTGCGTGAGGCGAAGTACCTGGGCCTCGGCGACGCCGAGATCGCCGCGGTGCGCCCGGAGCTCGCCGGTGAGGACGGGGTGCGTACCCTGCGCTGGTCGCTGGGCATCCGCCCGGTGTTCAAGACCGTCGACACCTGCTCGGCGGAGTTCGAGGCGAAGACCCCGTACCACTACTCGGCCTATGAGCTCGATCCGGCCGCCGAGTCCGAGGTCGCCCCGCAGACCGAGAAGCCGAAGGTCCTGATCCTCGGCTCCGGCCCGAACCGCATCGGCCAGGGCATCGAGTTCGACTACTCCTGCGTCCACGCCGCCCTGGAGCTCTCCCGCGTCGGCTACGAGACCGTGATGGTCAACTGCAACCCGGAGACCGTCTCCACCGACTACGACACGGCCGACCGTCTCTACTTCGAGCCGCTGACCTTCGAGGACGTCATGGAGGTCTACCACGCCGAGCAGGAGTCCGGCGAGGTCGCCGGGGTCATCGTCCAGCTCGGTGGGCAGACCCCGCTGGGACTGGCAGAGCGACTGACCGCCGCCGGTGTGCCGGTGATCGGCACCTCCGCCGCCGCCATCGACCTCGCCGAGGACCGCGGCGAGTTCGGCAAGGTCCTGGAGCGGGCCGAACTGCCCGCCCCCGCCTTCGGCACCGCCACCACCTTCGACGAGGCCAAGGATGTCGCCGGCCGGATCGGCTACCCGGTCCTGGTCCGTCCGTCCTACGTCCTCGGCGGACGCGGCATGGAGATCGTCTACGACGAGGCCTCCCTGGAGAACTACATCGCCCGCGCCACCGAGATCACCGAGGACCACCCGGTGCTCGTCGACCGTTTCCTCGACAACGCCATCGAGATCGACGTCGACGCCCTGTGCGACGGCGACGAGGTCTACCTCGCCGGCGTGATGGAGCACATCGAGGAGGCCGGTATCCACTCCGGTGACTCCGCATGTGCACTCCCGCCGATGACGCTGGGGGAGTCGGACATCGAGAACGTCCGCCGCTCCACCGCGGCCCTGGCCCACGGCATCGGCGTCAAGGGCCTGATGAACGTGCAGTTCGCCCTTAAGGACGACATCCTCTACGTCATCGAGGCCAACCCGCGTGCCTCCCGCACCGTCCCGTTCGTCTCCAAGGCCACCGGTGTGCCGCTGGCCAAGGCCGCGTCCCGGATCATGACCGGCACCTGCATCCGCGAACTGATTGCCGAGGGGCTTATCCCCGGTGACCGTGACGGTGGCTCGCTGCCGCTGGGCCACCCCATCGCGGTGAAGGAGGCGGTCATGCCCTTCAACCGCTTCCGCAACGCCGCCGGTGAGATGGTCGACAGCCTGCTCAGCCCGGAGATGAAGTCCACCGGTGAGGTCATGGGCCTGGACTCCGACTTCGGCACCGCCTTCGCCAAGTCGCAGGAGGCCGCCACCGGCTCGCTGCCGACCAGCGGCACAGTGTTCGTCTCGGTGGCCAACCGTGACAAGCGCACCATGATCATGCCGATCCAGCGCCTGGCCTCCCTCGGCTTCAACCTGGTCGCCACCAGCGGTACGGCGAATATGCTGCGGCGCAACGGCATCGAGTGCACCACCGTGGCCAAGCAGACCGACCTCGCCGCCGGCACCAACCCGGACGACCTGCGGTCAGTGGTCGACCTGATCAACGACGGTGAGATCGACTTCATCCTCAACACCCCGGCCTCCACCGCCGCCGCCCGCGGCGACGGCTACGACATCCGTGCCGCGGCCACCTCCCAGGGCGTGTCCTGCGTGACCACCGTCCAGGGCGCCGTTGCCGCTGTCCAGGCCATCGAGGCACTGAAGGACACGACCACCGTGGTCCGCGCCATCCAGGACGTCGAACATGACCGCTGAGAAGCGCTCCGGCGTCTCTGACACCGGCACGTTCGGGCAGCGCTACCTGGCGCGTTCGGAGGAGTTGGGACGGCTGTGCGTCGGGTTGGACCCGCACCCCGGCATCCTGGAGTCCTGGGGTCTGACGGTGGACGCCGCCGGGCTGGCGGAGTTCACCCGCCGTTGTGTGGAGGCCTTCGCCGACACCGCCTGTGTGGTCAAGCCCCAGGTCGCCTTCTACGAGATGTTCGGCTCGGCGGGTTTTGCTGTGCTGGAGGACGCCCTGGCGGCCTTCCGCGCCGCCGGGACACTCGTCATCGCAGACGCCAAACGCGGCGACATCGGCTCCACCATGGCCGGGTACGCCCGGGCGTGGCTGTCCGATGATTCACCGCTGCAGGCCGATGCGGTGACGGTGTCGCCGTACCTGGGCCTGGACTCGTTGACCCCGGCGCTGGATGCCGCGGTCGCCACCGGCCGATCGGTGATCGTGCTGTCAGCGACCTCCAACCCGGAGGGGCCGCAGTTCCAGACCCTGACCACCCCGAACGGGGTCAGTGTGTCGCAGGAGGTCGTCGACTGGGCGGCCTCCCACAATGCGGCCCATTCCGCCGGCACCGTCGGTGTGGTTGTCGGTGCGACAGTCACTTCTGCGCCGGATCTTTCCGAGGTCGGTGGCCCGGTGCTGATGCCCGGCGTCGGTGCCCAGGGTGGTGCGGCCGACGACATCGCCCGGATTGCCGGACCTGCTGAACGGTGGGCCAACCCCAATATGTCGCGGTCGATTCTGCAGTGCGGCCCGGATGTTGGGGAACTGCGTGCCGCAGTCACCGAGGCTGCGTCCGCGTTCCCGCAGGTCGGGAACTAGGACGCGCCGAGTGCGAACTGGGGGTTTGTTCATCTTCCGTTCGCCGGAGTGCTACACTTGGCGCGTTGTTTCATGGTCGCGACCTGCACCAGCGTCCCGGGGTCACCCCGGGGGGACGGGCACAGGTCACCGACGTCGCCACAGTTGCGCAGTGGCACGGCGAATCGCTACGATTCGTCTCTGACTTCGGCAGGCCGAGCGTTTGCCGAATGGAACACCTGCAAGATCCCGCAAGACCCTGTAAGTCTTAACCAAACACAATTCCCAACCCCAAGACGGAGGAACCCGTGGCCCTTCCCCAGTTGACCCCGGAGCAGCGTGCAGAAGCCCTGAAGAAGGCCGCTGAGGCCCGCAAGGCCCGTGCCGAGCTCAAGGAGAAGCTCAAGCGTGGCGGCACCGACCTGAAGCAGGTCCTGGCCGACGCTGACGAGGACCCGATCATCGGCAAGATGAAGGTCTCCGCCCTCCTCGAGGCCCTGCCGAAGGTGGGCAAGGTCAAGGCACAGGAGATCATGACCGAGCTCGAGATCGCCCCGACCCGCCGTCTGCGCGGCCTGGGCGACCGTCAGTGTCGCGCTCTGCTGGAGCGCTTCGGTTACGAGGCATAGTCGCCTTGAGCCCGGAACCGCGCCTGGTGGTTCTTGCCGGACCGTCCGCCGTCGGTAAGTCGACGGTCGTGGCGGGCCTGCGTGAGAGTGTGCCTGATCTTTTCTTCAGCGTGTCCTGGACGACCAGGGATCCGCGGCCGGATGAGGTCGACGGACGGGACTACCACTACGTGTCCCGCGACCGCTTCCGCGAGGAGGTGGACGCCGGCCTGATGCTTGAATGGGCCGAGATCCACGGCGGACTGCAACTGTCCGGCACGCCCCGGCGTCCCGTCGGTGGCGCGCTGGAGGAGGGCCGTCCGGTCCTCGTGGAGGTCGACCTCGTGGGCGCCCGGAACATCAAGAAGATGATGCCGGAGGCCCTCACCGTCTTCCTGGCACCCCCGTCGTGGGAGGTGCTCGTTGACCGGCTGACCGGCCGCGGTACCGAGAGCGAGGACGTGATCCGTCGTCGTCTCGAGACCGCGGAAGAGGAACTCGCCTCCCAGAGTGAGTTCGACCGCGTCGTCGTCAACGAGGACGTGGACTCGGCGGTGGCCGAGATCGGTGGCCTGCTCACCGGCAGTACACAGCCCTAGAACCAACGAATACAAAGGTGTGTCAGTGGATACCAACGACAACTCATCCGTCTTCGACCAGCCGGTCGGCATCACCAATCCTCCGATTGACGAGCTGCTGACCAAGGTTTCCTCGAAGTACGCCCTGGCGATCTTCGCCGCCAAGCGCGCGCGTCAGATCAACGAATACTTCCAGACCGTCGGCGACGGGGTCTTCGAGTTCGTCGGCCCGCTGGTCACCCCGGATGCCCAGGAGAAGCCGCTCTCGATCGCCCTGCGCGAGATCGAGGGCGACCTGCTGGAGCACACCGAAGGCTAGCCCGGCCGTCACCTGTGACGCCACGAGCGCCCGTCCCCGTCATCGGGGACGGGTGCTCTGTCGTCTGCGGTCGTATTCGGTCCTGTGCGGTCGTGTGCGGTCCTGTGCGGTCCAGTGCGGTCCAGTGCGGTTCCGTCTCGGTTCCGTCGCGTAAGCTGGGGTGCCGTGAACGACAACAGACTCAAGATCCTCGTCGGGGTGGGCGGGGGCATCGCCGCCTACAAGGCCTGCGCGCTGGTGCGCTACTTCACTGAAGCCGGCCATGAGGTCCACGTGGTACCCACCGACTCCGCCCTGCGGTTCGTCGGCGCGGCGACATTCGAGGCGCTCTCCGGCAACCCGGTGTCCACCACCGCCTTCGACGCCGTGGACGAGGTCCGCCATGTGCGACTGGGCCAGGAGGCCGACCTCATGGTCGTCGCCCCGGCCACCGCCGACCTCATGGCACGCCTGGCGCAGGGCAGGGCGGACGACCTGCTCACCGCCAGTGCCCTGGTCGTCGACGACTGCCCGGTCGTGCTGGCCCCGGCGATGCACACCGAGATGTGGCGCCATCCGGCGACACGCGACAATGTGGCGGCCCTGCGCCGCCGCGGCACCGTAGTCCTGGAGCCGGCCCACGGCCGGTTGACCGGCACCGACACCGGTCCCGGACGCCTGCCCGACCCGGAACACATCGGTGCCCTGGCACTGGCCGCCGCCGAACGTTCCGGCGTCTTCCGCCAGTCCCTGGCCGGACGGCGCGTGCTCATCACCGCCGGTGGCACCCACGAGGCGCTCGACCCGGTGCGTTTCCTCGGCAACGCCTCCTCGGGCCGCCAAGGGTTCGCCCTGGCCGACATCGCCGTCCAACGCGGTGCCGAGGTGGAACTGGTGGCAGGGCACACCGACGAGTTGCCGGTGCCATCCGGTGCACGCATCACCCAGGTCAGCAGCGCCCGCGATCTGGAGTCCGCCGTCGCCGAACTTGCTCCCGGGGTCGATGCCGTCGTCATGGCCGCCGCCGTCGCCGACTACCGTCCCGCCCAGCGGGCCGAGGCGAAGATGAAGAAGGGTACCGACGACGACGGGCTGGCGAATCTGGCGTTGACCGAGAACCCGGACATCCTCAAGGGGCTGGTGGAGCGTCGCCGCACCGGTGAGTTGCCGGAGGATCTGGTGATCGCCGGTTTCGCCGCAGAGACCGGCGACGCCACCCACAGTCCGTTGGACCACGCCCGCGCCAAGTTGGCCCGCAAGGGCTGCGACCTGCTGATGTGTAATGCGGTGGGTGAGGGGGTCGTCTTCGGCCAGCAGGACAGCTCCGGCTGGATCCTGGTGCCGGGTGACCGCCCCGGGGCCGAGGACGTCACCGAGGTCGCGACCTCCTCCAAGCTGGTGGTCGCCGCCCACATCCTCGACGCGCTCGAGGGACTTCTCTAGAGCCCCTGTCCGGGACGCTCTCCGGGGCCTTCTCCCAAAAAGACAGCTTGGTCTAGTATGGTGAACGTCCTGAAGGGCTGACTGCACTTCGACATGCACTACAACAGAAAGCCGATACATCGTGACCACCCCGTCCTCTGCGTCCGCAGCGTCTTCCACCCGTGCGAACTCCCGTCTGTTCACCAGTGAGTCGGTGACTGAGGGGCACCCCGACAAGATCTGCGACGCTATCTCGGACACCATCCTCGATGCCCTGCTCGCCGCGGACCCGCAGTCCCGGGTCGCCGTGGAGACCCTGGTCACCACCGGCCAGGTGCACGTCGCCGGTGAGGTGCGCACCAGTGGCTACGTGGAGATCCCGCAGCTGGTGCGTGACACCATCTGCAACATCGGCTTCACCTCCTCCGACGTCGGCTTCGACGGCTCCACCTGTGGAGTCAACATCGCCATCGGCGAGCAGTCCCCGGAGATCGGCGACGGCGTGGACACCTCCCACGAGGTGCGCAGCGCCGTCGAGGGCCAGGAGCACGAGGAATTCGACAAGGCCGGTGCCGGTGACCAGGGTCTGATGTTCGGCTACGCCACCAACGAGACCCGGGAACTGATGCCGCTGCCGATCGCCACGGCCCACCGCCTGTCCCGTCGGCTGACCCAGGTGCGCAAGGAAGGCATCGTCGAGCGACTGCGTCCCGACGGCAAGACCCAGGTCACGTTCGCCTACGACGCCGAAGGTCGTCCTTCGCACCTCGACACCGTGGTGATCTCCACCCAGCACGACAAGGGTTTCGAGCAGGACGACCTGGCCGCAGCACTGCGCACCCACGTCATCGACTGGGTCATCAAGGACGCCGGTCTCGAGAGCTTCGTCACCGACGAGCTCACCGTGCTGATCAATCCGTCGGGCTCCTTCATCCTCGGCGGCCCGATGGGCGACGCCGGACTGACCGGCCGCAAGATCATCGTCGACACCTACGGCGGCATGGCCCGCCACGGCGGCGGTGCCTTCTCCGGCAAGGACCCCAGCAAGGTGGACCGCTCGGCGGCCTACGCCATGCGCTGGGTGGCCAAGAACATCGTCGCCGCCGGCCTCGCCGCCCGCGCCGAGGTCCAGGTGGCCTACGCCATCGGCCGTGCGCGACCGGTCGGTCTCTACGTCGAGACCTTCGGCACCGCCACCGGTGGGCGCACCGACGAGCAGATCCAGCAGGCCGTCGCCGAGGTCTTCGACCTGCGCCCCGGGGCGATCATCCGGGACCTGGACCTGCTGCGTCCGATCTACGCCCAGACCGCGGCCTACGGCCACTTCGGACGCACCGACCTCGACCTCCCGTGGGAGAACACCGACCGCGCCGAGGCGCTGCGCGCCGCCGCCGAGCAGATCGGTGTCCCGGTCGCACAGTAGGCTCGGCCCGTAGACAAGGTCAGTAGAATCGGATGATGTGACCAACCCCGTTGCCCGGGTACTCCCACTGTTGGGGATGCCCCACCTCGACCGACTCTTCGACTACGCCGTTCCGGAGAAATGGGACGCCGAGGCACAGCCGGGGGTCAAGGTCCGGGTTCGGTTCGCCGGACGGCTGGTGGACGCCCTGCTGGTCGAACGCCGTCGCACCACCGACCACGTCGGCGACCTGTCACCGCTCAACCGGGTGATCAGCCCGGTGCAGATCCTCCCGCCGCACCTGTGGGAACTGGTCAACCGGTTGGCCGACCGGTACGCCGGTACCCGCTCCGACGTGATCCGCGCGATCGTCCCGGCCCGCCACGCCACCGCGGAGAAGTCCGGACTCTTCGGCGGCGGGGCCTCGTGGGAGGACCTCTACGGCTCCCTGGTGGCCCGTGACGACCTCATCGCCGCCCCGCGCGAGGCCGCCGCAGCGGGGTGGGCCGCCTACCGACACGCCGACAGTTTCCTCGCCGCCGTTCTCGCGGCCCGTCCGGGCAGCCCTGCCCGGGCCTCGTGGCTGTGGACACCGGGGGAGGACTGGGCCGCACGCCTGGCTGAGATGGCCGCCACCGTGGCCTGGGACGGCGGTGGGGTCCTGCTCGTTGCTCCGGACCAACGGGACGTCGACCGGATCACCGCCGCACTACGCCGCTTCCTGTCGGCAGCCCAGATCACCGAGCTGACCGCCCAGGTCGGCCCCGCCGCGCGCTACCGGCGACACCTCGCGGTACTGGCGGGACAGGGGCGTGTGGTCGTCGGCACCCGCTCGGCCGCCAGCGCCCCGGTGCAGAACCTCCGCCTGGCCGTGCTGGTCGGCGACGGGGAGGACGCCCTGGTGGATCCACGTGCACCATACCTTCACGCCCGCGACGTGCTCCGGATGCGCTCCGAACTGGAGGAATGTGCCCTGCTCGTCGGTGGGGCACACCGCACCGCGGAAGTCCAGCAGTGGGTCGAGCAGGGATTCACCCCGACCTTGCGTCCCGAACCCACCGCACTACGAGACCGGATGCCGTGGATCCACGCCCTCGACGACACCCATGACGCCCACCAGAACTACTCCCGGATGCCCTCGGCCGGGTACAAGGCGATCCGCCGGACCCTGGACGCCGGGCACCCGGTGCTGGTCCAGGTGCCCCGGCGTGGCTACGCCCCGTCGGTGGCCTGTTCGTCCTGTCGTACACCCGCGCGTTGCCGACGGTGCAATGGCCCGTTGGAGATTCCCCGTGGAGGTTCCGATGCGCAGGATTCTGCGGCAGCCGCAGCAGCACCGCACTGTCGGTGGTGCGGGGCGATGGAAGGCAACTTCACCTGCACCAGCTGTGGTGGACATGCTCTGCGCATGACCGTCATCGGCCAGGAACGCACCGCCGAGGAGCTCGGCCGGGCCTTCCCCGGGGTCGGGGTCACCGTCTCCGGTGGGGGACAGGTCAAGGATGTCATCGCCGACGCACCCCGCCTGGTCGTCGCCACCCCAGGTGCCGAACCACTGGTGGACGGTGGTCTCTATGGGGCGGCGGTGCTCATGGACACCTGGCTGAGTCTGGGGCGGGCCGACCTGCGCGCCACCGAGCAGACCCTGCGCCAGTGGATGGAAGCGTCCTGCCTGGTCGCAGCGCGTGAGGACGCCGGTGAGGTGGTGCTCGTCGCACCCACCAGCGACCCGACGGCCCAGCAGCTGATCCGCTGGGATCCCGAGGGGGCAGCGGCCGCCGAGCTCGCCACCCGGGTGGAGGCGGGCTTCCCACCGGCGGTGACGCTCGTCGCCGCCGACGGCACGGCGGCGTCGCTGGACCAGCTGCAGGACGCCTGGACACCCCCGTCGTCGGTCGTCGACGACGGGGATGTGGAACTGCTGGGACCGGTGGAACTGCCCGTCGGGGTACGACGTCCGGCCGGGCTGGGCGACACCGAGGCTGAACTGGCCCGACGGCTGATCATCCGGGTGCCCGCCGGGCACGAGGAAGAGGTCGGGGCCAGCCTGCGGGCCGCGCTGTCGCTCCGGGCGACACGGCGGCAGAACGACCCGCTACGCGTCGTCGTGGACCCGGTGCGGGTCGGATAGGATGGGCAGACATGACCGTTCTGACTATCCGGCTGTTCGGGGACCCCGTCCTGCGCACCGCCGCCGAGCCCGTGGTCGATCCCGCGGGTGACCCCACCCTGCGCACCCTCGTCGACGACATGCTGGAGACCATGGACCATGCCGGCGGTGTCGGCCTGGCCGCCAACCAGGTGGGGCTGACCCAACGGGTGTTCGTCTACGACTGTGAGGGCGATCGCGGCCACATCATCAACCCGGTGTGGGAGGCGGTCGGGGAGGACACCCAGACCGGACGCGAGGGCTGCCTGTCGGTGCCGGAGGCCGGCGGTGACGTCACCCGGGCTCAGTCGGTGCGGGTACGCGGGGTGACCGTCGACGGGGATACGGTGGACCGCGAGGTCACCGGCCTGATGGCCCGCTGTGCGCAGCACGAGACCGACCATCTGGACGGCGTGATGTTCTTCCAGCGCATGGAGCCCGCCGGTCGGCGCGCCGTGATGGCCGAGATCCGGGGAAGCGAGTGGTTCAACCGATGAAGATCCTGTTCGCCGGGACCCCGGAACCAGCTGCGGTAACCCTGGAGTACCTGCTGGACGATCCGTCCCACGAGGTCGTCGCCGTGCTCACCCAGCCTGATGCCCGTCGTGGCCGGGGGAGGACGCTGCACCCCTCCAAGGTGGCCGACGTCGCCGGTACCCACGGGGTGCCGGTCCACAAGTTCA
Organism: Candidatus Corynebacterium faecigallinarum; assembly: GCF_052264515.1. Lineage (NCBI taxonomy): Bacteria > Bacillati > Actinomycetota > Actinomycetes > Mycobacteriales > Corynebacteriaceae > Corynebacterium > Candidatus Corynebacterium faecigallinarum. Next base: position 74,128 of record NZ_JBQQOC010000001.1, on the reverse strand, counting down.
CTTCGCTGAAGCCCGACGCCGAGGACGCTGCGGATGTCCGCAAGGTGCTGTCCGGTTACGCCGCCGACGGTGTCGAGGCAGTGGCCGTGGTGGCCTACGGGCAGATCCTGCCGGCCGACGTACTCGACATCTTCCGCCACGGGTGGATTAACCTGCACTTCTCGCTGCTGCCACGCTGGCGCGGCGCCGCACCGGTGCAGGCGGCGATCGCCGCCGGGGACACCACCACCGGGGCGACCACGTTCCGTATCGTCCCGGCCCTCGACGCCGGGCCGACCACCGGCACGGTCACCGAGGAGATCGGCCTGACCGACACCGCCGACGACCTGCTGACCCGGCTGACCTACGCCGGCCGTGAACTGCTCGCCGAGACCCTCACCGGGCTGGGCACCGGTGAGATCGTTCCCGAACCGCAGCCGGGGGAGGGGGCGACCTACGCCGCGAAGATCACCTCCGCCGATGCGAGGGTGGACTGGACCCGGGCCGCCGCAGAGATCCAGCGGGTCACCCGGGCACACACCCCGGCACCGGGACCATGGACGATGCTCGACGGGGAACGCTACAAGCTGGGGCTGCTGCGCCACACTGAGCCGGGGAGCGCCGGTACCGCCGGCACCGACGGCGGAGTCCCGGCGTCCCTTGCCCCGGGGGAGTTGGCGGCCACCAAGGACGCGCTGTACGTCGGAACCGGTGATCGCGAACTGCAGATCACCCGGATCCAGCCGCCGGGCAAGAAGATGATGGATGCCGATGCCTGGGTGCGCGGCCGTGGCGACCTCTTCGACGGTAACGGTAGCGACGGTAACTCTGACACCGCGGTGTTCGAGACCGCCGACACGACACAAGGAGATAAGTGATGGGTGGATTCCGGTCCCGGTCGACCTCAGGCGACAAGAACAGTGGCGACAAGAACAGCGGCGACAAGCGCGCCTCGTCACAGGGCGGCGGTAGGGGCCATGCCGATCGTCGGCGCGGCGGCGGGCAGTCCGGCTACCGCCGCAAGAGTGAGACCCACCGTAAGGAGCGTGCGGACGCCCGCGACACCCGCGGCTCCGGCGATGTGGTCCGTGACCTCGTGCTGTCGGTGCTGCGACAGGTGTCCTCCGGCGACGCCTACGCCAACCTGGTGCTGCCCAAGGCGCTGACCCGGGCGAAGATGTCCGGACGCGACGCCGCCTTCGCCACCGAACTGACCTACGGCACCCTGCGGGCCCAGGGACTCCTGGACGCGGTGATTGCCGAGGCCGCGGGCCGTCCGGTCTCCCGGATCGACGAGACGGTGCTGGACGTGCTGCGTCTGGGCACCTACCAGATCCTGCGCACCCGGGTGGACGACCACGCGGCGGTGAACACCAGTGTCGAACTGGTGAAGGCCAACGGCGAGGAGAAGGCCGCCGGGTTCACCAACGGGGTGTTGCGGTCGATCACGCGAACCCCGGCGAAGAAGTGGCTGGCGAAGATCACCGCCGACCTTGGGGACCCGGTCGAGGAGATCGCCCTGCAGCACTCGCACCCGAGGTGGATCGCCGGAGTGTTCAACACGGCGCTGGGTGGCACGGAGCAGACTCCCGCCGCAGACCTGGAAGAGGCACTCGCCGCCGATGACGCCCGACCGCTGGTGCACCTGGCGGCACGTCCCGGGCAGATGTCGGGGGAGGAGCTCGCCCTGGTCACCGGTGGTGACGAGGGAAAATGGTCACCGTATGCGGTGTACCTCTCGGAAGGGAACCCCGGTTCCCTGCCTCCGGTGCAGGATGGTCTCGCCTCGGTGCAGGACGAAGGCTCCCAGCTCATCGCTCTGGCCGTCACCCGTGCCCAGGTCGATGACGATGCCGGTCGTTGGCTGGACCTGTGTTCCGGGCCGGGCGGGAAGACGGCGTTCATCGCCGCTTGGGGTTCCGGCGACGGGGTGACCGTGGATGCGGTGGAACCGGCGGAGCACCGCGCCGACCTGGTGCGTAAGGCCACCGACGGCCTTCCGGTGCGGGTGCATGTCGGTGACGGCCGCGAACCGAGGTCCGTTGACGGGCTGGACGTTCCGGCCGAAGGCTTCGACAGGGTCCTGGTCGATGCCCCGTGCACCGGGTTGGGCGCGCTGCGTCGGCGTCCGGAGGCCCGGTGGCGCAAGACCGCCGATGATGTTCCGCCGCTGGTGTCGCTGCAGCGTGATCTGCTGCGCGCGGCCCTGAGCGTGACGAAGCCGGGCGGGGTGGTCGTCTACTCGACGTGTTCACCCCACCCGGCGGAGACCGTGGAGGTCGCAGGCTCGGTGGCGGAGGAGACCGGCGCGGTCATCGAGGACGCCACGGCCCTGTTCCCGGAGCTGGCCGGGGCGGGCCTGGATTCTGCACCGTTCGTCCAGCTGTGGCCGCACCGGCACGGCACCGACGCGATGTTCTTCGCGGTGCTGCGCAAGGCCTAGTACAGCTGGATCAGATGATCGAGGTGCCCGACTCCCGGGCCTTCTTCGCGTCACGGATGAATCCCTTGGCGATGACGCCCATGACGACGGCGACCAGGACCGGCCAGATGAGGAAGTAGATGGTGAGCAGGATAGGGGACATGGGTTAACTCCTGTCGTGGGCGGTGTCGTCGGGGTTGGGAAGCTCGTCGGCGGGCTCCGCGGAACCGTCTTCCGGGGTGTCGAAGTTACCGGTGACCGAGGAGATCGTGTCGAAGTCGAAGTTCATCTTGGACCGGACGGACATGCCCCAGCAGACGAGGAACGAGACCGCGTAGGCGACCAGTGAGCCGGACAGCGTCTCGTAGTCACGCAGGAAGTCAAAGCCGAACGGCAGCATGGCGGCCGTGGCGATGCCACCGACCCACACTGCGACGGTCTTTCCGAAGTACCCGAACGCCATGATGCCCAGGACCACACCCACACCGATGATGGAGAGGGCCTCGACGATGATGCCCCAGACACCGGTTGCAGGGATCCACGCGAAGCGCACCGGGAGGAAGACGACGAGGGCTGCGAGCACGGAGACCGTGAACGCTGCGTTGGTGACCTTCTTCCAGTAGAAGGAGGCGATGACGGGGAAGACCAGGCAACCCCACAGCGCACCGACGAAGACCAGCAGATCGAGGATGTTGAACCGGGCGGTGGCGAAGAACAACGCTGCCGCCGTCGCCACGATCATCGTGACGCGTCCCAGCCACAGCATCGTCTTCGGGTCGGCCTTGCCGCGTCCCTTGGACTGGCCGTAGATGTCGGCCATCACGATGGAGCTCAGGGCGGACAGGTCCGAGTCAGAGGTCGAGGACAGTGAACCGATGATCATGATGAAGGCGAGGGCCAGCAGTCCGATCGGCAGGAACTCGGCGCTCATCTGCGGTAGCAGGTTGTTGACGTCGTCGTCCATCGGCTGGATGCCGAGGTAGAGGGCCATGGCGCCCACCATGCCGATGCCGATCACGGTGGCACCGTAACCCAGGGTCGCGGTGATGAAGGTGGGCTTGATCAGGTCCTCACGCACGGCGAAGAGACGCTGTGCGATGGTCTGGTTACCGATCGCGTAGGCCAGCACCGCGGCGATGTAGGGCGCGCCCTGGTTCATGAAGGCGTCGGAGGAGAAGAAGCTCTCCTGCTGGGAGGTGACGTTGCCCGCGGCGCGGCCGGCCTCGAACATGTCCGGGCCACCGGCGGCGAAGAAGATCACCGGGATGATGATCGCCGCCGCACCCATCATGGCCATTACCTGGACGAAGTCGGTGAGGACCGAGGCGCGGAAACCGGACCAGAGCGTGTAGAGGAGCACGCCGCCGGCGACCATCAGGATGCCGCCGCCGAAGCTGATCGGCGACAGGATCGAGATGATCGCGCCACCGGCGATGAAGTTCGATGTCAGCGAGATGACCGAACCCAGCACATTGGAGCCGGCGAGCATGAGCTGCGAGGAGCGGCCGTGGCGGGCGTACATGACCTCCGCCAGGGTGTGCGCCTTGGGTGCGACCTTCCGGATGCGCTTGCCGAAGGGGTAGATGAAGAGGATCATCAGTGCGCCCCAGAGCCCGTAGTGGATCGGGCCGGAGACACCGTAGTTGTAACCCGCTTCGACCGAGGCGTACATCGAGGATGCCCAGATCCAGGTCGCGGTCATGGATGCGGCGGAGACACCGAATCCAATCTTGTTGCCGGCGGTCATGTAGCCGTCGGCGTTCTCTTTGCGCTTCGAGATCCGTACGGCCATCCACATCGTGCCGCCGTAGAAGAGCAGAAGGAGAAGGAGGATCGCCGGGGTGCCCAACTGAGTGAGGGCGGAACCATCTGCGGCCAACACCATCGAAATTCCAATCGGTAGGGGACGGGTGAACTCCGTGCTTTCCCGATCGAGCCGGCGTGGGGCTGGGCCCGGACGGCTCCTTCAGGAAAACACAAGGTTTATATGTTAGCGCATCGCTGATATCTCGTTAGAGCTAGGTGTGAATAAGGCTCACCTATCGACGGGCGACGGAACCGGGGAGAGAGCACGTCAGTACACGTCAGTACACGTCGCGTACATAGCGCTTCTCCTTCTTCATCGTCGTCAGATAGTCCTGGGCGGCGTCGGCGGAGCACCCGGACTGCTCGGCGATGACATCCAGCAGGGCGTCCTCCACGTCCTTGGCCATGCGCGAGGCATCACCACAGACATAGAAGTAGGCACCGTCCTCCAGCCACTGGAACAGCTCGGCGGCCTCCTCACGCATCTTGGTCTGCACGTACACCTTCTCCGCCTGGTCACGGGAGAACGCCAGCGACATCTTCGTCAGCACGCCGGAGTCCGCCATCCCGGTGAGCTCCTCGGAGTAGATGAAGTCGGAGGAGCGGTGCTGGTCGCCGAAGAACAACCAGTTGGGACCGGTCGCCCCTGCCTGGGAGCGCTCGTGCAGGAAGCCACGGAAGGGTGCGATACCGGTGCCCGGACCGACCATGATCACCGGTGTCCCCGGGTCCTCCGGCACGCTGAACGCCGCATTCGGCTGTGGGTAGATGCCCACCGTCTGGGTGCAGTCCTCGCCGAACTCCAGACGGTCCGACAGGAAGGTCGAGCACACGCCGCCGTGCTTGCGCTCCTCGCTGTCGGCGACCTTCTCCGGTCCTTCGTGGCGGACTGCGGCAATGGTGAGGTGGATGCTGTCCGGGCTCTGCAGCGGGCTCGAGGAGATCGAGTACTGGCGGGCCTGCAGTGGACGCATCACCTCGGAGAGCTCCGCAGGGGTGAAGGTCACCGTCGGTGCCTCGTTGAGCAGGTCAAGAACGTCGCGTCCCCAGAGGTAGGAGTCCAGCGCATCGCGGTCGTCACGGCGGACGACATCGGCGAGAACGCTGTCCTGCGCGACCTCGGAGAGGCGGGTGATCAGCTCCTTCGACGGAGTCCGGATCTCCCACTCGAACGTCAGCAGATCGGCCAGGGTCCGGCCGTCTGTGTCGTCCGCCTGCTGGTCGCCGTCGAGCCCCAGGCGGATCAGGATGGCCTCGACCAGGCTGTCGTCGTTGACGGGCATGACAGCCAGGGCGTCCCCGGCGGCGTAGGTGATGCCGGAGTCGCCCAGGTCGAATTCGAAGTGGCGGATCTCCTTGCCACTGTCCTCACCCGACAGCAGCCGGTTGACGGTGAGACGGGACGGGTAGGGGTTGCGGCGGTTCCACTGGGACCGCTTCGGGGTAGGGGACGAGCCGGTGGCCGTGGGTGCGCCGGCACCACCGGCCGGTGCCAGTGCGCCCAGGGCCGCGGTCACCTCGGCGACCCATGCCTCGGCCGGCTCCTCGAAGTCGACGTCGCAGTCCACCCGTGCGGCGATCCGGGACGCGCCCAACTGCTCCAGGCGGACGTCGATGTCCTTGCCTGCCTGGCAGAAGTCGTCGTAGCCGGAGTCGCCCAGGGCGAGCACGGAGTAGGAGAGCTCCTCCAGTCGCGGCATTTCGGCCGACGACAGTGACTCCCAGAACAGTTCGGCGTTGTCGGGCATCTCGCCCTCGCCGTAGGTCGAGGTCACCACGAGCACGTGCCCGGCCGTCGCCAGTCCGTCGGTGCCCGCGGAATCCAGCTCGGAGACGTTCGCGCCCAGGCCGACGCCCTGCAACGCGCCGGCGAGCTGGTCGGCGAGGAACTGGCAGTTGCCGGTCTGGCTGCCCACCAGGATCTCCACGGTCATGGTTGCTACCGGGCCCTGGAAACGGTCCTTGGCCAGGTCCATCCCGGCGAAGAAGCCGTCCAGCCAGGTCTGCTGGTCCGCCGAGAACGGTGCATCGGAGGGGATGAAGCCCAACGAGGGCTGGGCAGGCAGGGACGGCAGGGAGGGGGAAACAGGGAGCGTCATGCGTTCACACCTTTCGTCTCGCGCCAGTCGGCGACGAGGTCGTCGAGGGAGGCGGTGGCGATGGCCCGGTCAAAGGCCTCGTGGTCGATCAGGCCGGCGTTCTTGGCGTTCTGGAAGATGATCCAGCCGTAGGTCGCCGGGGCGTCGATGCCGCGGACGTTGCGTCGCGACAGGGACTCCTTGTAGTCGTCCAGCCGCTTCACCGCGATCATGGCGGCGAGTTGCTCGTCGGGGAAGGCGTCCAGGGCGTCGCGCAGGTAGCGGACGACCTTCTGCATCACGAAGAAGTCCTCGGTGAGGATCAGGTTGCGCACCATCTCCTCGATACGCGGGTCGTCCGGACCGACCGCGCCGGTGACCCGCTCGCGGGCGATCTCGCGGGCGGCCGACAGAATCGTGTAGGACGCCAGCAGCGAGAACATGTCCGGCGAGCCGGTCTGTCCCGGGGCCCGGCCGTCGAGCAGCAGCTTCTGGTCACGGAAGTCCAACTTGAACTCCCGCAGTCGGGAGGACGCCACGGCGGTGGCCAGCTCGTCCATCAGCTCACGGCGGGACGCGGCGCCGAGGATCTCGTCGGCGTCCTGGTAGAGCAGCAGCGCACGCGGCATGCAGCAGACGATCGATTCGCGGGTGGTGTCCCACTCATCGCGCAGCGTGGTGGCGTAGACCGAGCCGGTGGCCTCGATGTGCCAGTCGAGCATCATGCGCACCGCGGCCTCGTGGAAGGGCTCCGCCTGAACCAGCGGGAAGGTGACCAGGGAGTCGGCGCTGACGGTGGCGGCGACCCGGCCGTCCGGATCGTACTGGTAGAGGAAACCGCCGCTCATTCCGTTGCCGAGGCCCTTGCCGCAGGCACCGAGGTTCAGCACGGTGCCGTTGGTCATGTACTCGCACCCGAACTCGCCGAAGCCTTCGACCACGGCGGTGGCACCGGAGTTCCGCACGGCGAAGCGGTCGCCGGCCTCACCCTCGACGAACAGGCGTCCGCCGGTGGCACCGAAGAGGGCGAAGTTGCCGATCAGGACGTTTCCGCCGGCCTCGGGGGAGCCGCCGCCGGGGGAACGCACGATCACCGTTCCGCCGGACTGGCTCTTGCCGACACCGTCGTTGGCGGTACCGGAGTGGGACAGGGTGATGCCGTCGTTGCAGAAGACACCGTAGGACTGGCCGGCCGACCCGGAGGTGTGGACGGTCACGGCCCCGTCGCTGAAGGAGGCCCGGCCACGGTCGTCGTGCTGGGTCGACGGCAGGGCGTCGACCTCTTCGTCGGTCAGCTCGTGGTTGAGCAGCCGCTCGATGTCGACGGACAGCTGGCCGCCGACCGACTTGTTCCAGTTGAACAGCTCGACCGGGGTCTCGGCGCCGATGACGACGCTGTCGGCAGGATCGGCACCGTCGACCAGGGCACGGCGCACCTCGGCGAGGAGGTCCTCGTCGACGTCGAAGTTCTTCTCCAGGTACACCGGCTCGCTGACGGTTTTCTCCGGGACGATGGCGAGCATGTCGCGCATGTCCAGGTCGCCGACACTTGCCGGGTGCTCCAGCAACTGCAGCAGGTCGGTACGTCCGCGGGCCTCCCGTAGCGAGCGTAGGCCGAGGCGGGCAAGCAGCTCCCTGACATCGTGGGCGATGTTGAGCAGGTACTGGGCCAGGGCGCGCGGGTCGCCGTCGAAGGCCTCGGAGTTGGTGGTCAGCCCGGCCGGGCACTTGATGTTGCAGTTCTTCGCCATCACGCAGCGCAGCATCATCAGTGCGGTGGTGCCGAACTCGAAGGAGTCGCCGCCGAGCAGGGCGGAGACCAGGACGTCGCGTCCGGTCTGGTGGGCGCCGGAGCAGCGCAGCACCACCTTGTCGCGCAGGCCGTTGGCCAGAAGGGCCTGGTGAACCTCGGCGACGCCGATCTCCGCGGAGCGTCCTGCGTACTTCAGGCTGGTCACCGCGGCAGCGCCGGTACCACCGGTGTTGCCGGCGACGTTGATGACGTCGGCGCCGGCCTTCGCCACACCGACGGCGATCGTGCCGATGCCTTCGGAGGACACCAGCTTGACGATGACGCGGACGCGGGCGGCCTTGCAGTCGTGGATCAGCTGGGCGAGATCCTCGATGGAGTAGGTGTCGTGGTGCGGGGGAGGTGAGACCAACTCGATGCCCGGGGTACCGCCACGGGCAGCGGCGATGTCCACGGTGACCTTCGGTGCCGGCAGCTGTCCGCCTTCACCTGGCTTGGCGCCTTGACCGATCTTGATCTCCAGTTCCTGGAGCTGCGGGTCGGCGAGGTAGCCGGCGCAGATGCCGAAGCGTCCGGAGGCGAACTGCTTGATCCGCGAGCCGCGGATGGTGCCGGCACGGGAGAAGTGCTCGCCGCCTTCGCCACAGTTCGACATGCCGCCGACCATGTTGGTGCCGTGGGCGACGGCCTCGTGGGCCGAAGCGACCAGGGCGCCGTGGCTCATCGCACCGGAGGCAAGGGTGCGGGTGATCTCGTGGGCGGGCTGGATCTCGTCCAGTGACAGTGCCGCAGGCGCCTCAGTGACCAGTCCGAACAGGATCGCGGCGCGACCGGTGGCCCGCAGCGTGATCGAGGAGTCGGTGATGTGCAGGTCGTGGATGTCGCGTCCCATCACGCTGCGCAGCCAGACCATGAACTCGCAGTGGGTGGACAAGTCGCCGTCGAGCAGGCGGATGGTGGTGGTGCCGTCGGCGCCCGGGGTCTGCTCCAACCGCAGTCCGCGGATGCACAGGGAGGTGTTGCCGGACAGGGAGAACCGCTCCAGCTCACGGGAGAAGTCCTCGGCGCTGCGCATCCCGGTGACATCCGCCGGGAGGGTCAGCACGTCACGCAGGGCAGACGGGCGACGGTGCCGCTCGGCGCGGGTGTTCGACACGAAGTCGCGGTAGCCCGGGGTGATGCGGAAGGCGTCGATCCGGTCGTCAGGGACCGGGCCGAAACCGGCGTTCTGGTAGGCCTCGTCGGTCAGGCCGAATGAGTCCTCCAGCTGGCCGAGGGTGAGCAGGCGCAGTGCGTCGGTGTTCGCCGGCTTCTTCGCGTCCTTGTATTCGGCGTTGACCATGATCTTTTCGTCGGTCAGTCCGGTGAAGCCACGCACGGCCGTGGTGCCGAAGGAGTGGCCGGCACCCTCCGAGCGCTCCTTGAACAGGCCGAGCAGCGGGATGTCACCGCTCTCGTCGACGGCGCGGGCACGCTGGTGCCAGTCCGAGGACGCCCGGGCGATGCGGGTGAAACCGACACCACCGACCGGGGCCTTCATGTGCGGGAAGCAGCGGGCCAGTCGCGGATCACGGGTGTCGAGGTAGTTGGGCTCGAAGAACTCGCCACCGATGTAGCTCTCGACGGTGCACAGTCCCACGCGGCCCATGGTCTTGCCGAGCTGCTTGAGCGCGGCCTTACGGAACTTGTTGAAGGCACGGTCGGTGTCCGTCATCTCGCCGGCCGGACCGGCGGGACTCGGGTACTTCTCCTCGGCACGCAGTCGGGCGCTGATGCTGTAGACCGCGGCGGCCCCGAAACCGAGGGCGGAGGCGATGTGGTGCGAGCTGGGCAGCTGGCCGCTGTCGGCGATGACCGAGGCCCGCATGCGTAGACCGTCGCGGATCAGCCGCTGGTTCACCGCGGCGATGGCCAACAGCAGCGGCACCGGTGCATGCTCGGTGTCGACCCCGCGGTCGGTCAGGACCACGATGCCGCCCTTCTCCTCGGCGAAGGCGGCGACCCGGTCACACAGCTGGTCGAGGGCGTCGGTGACGGCGACGGCATTGGCCTCGTCGTCATCGTCGACCGGCGTGTAGAGCAGGTCGGCGTAGGTGACCGGCACCATGGTCTGCTCGCGGATCCGGAGCATGTCGAGCTGGCTGAGGATCGGGGTGTCGAGCACGATCTGGTGGGTCGGTCCTGTTCCACCGGAGGCCTCCACGGTCTCCTGGCCGTCCGGCTTGGCACCGAGGGCGACGCGGAAGGTCATGCCGTCGGCCTCGCGGATGCTGTCCAGCGGCGGGTTGGTGACCTGGGCGAAGCGCTGGGAGAAGTACTTGGCCAGGCCACCCTCCTGGTCACTCAGGGCGTTGATGGCGTTGCCGTAGCCCATCGCGGTGATGCGCTCGGCGCCCTGGGCGAGCATCGGGTCCATCATGAACCGGAAGCTCTCCTGGTTCAGGGAGTAGGAGACGTAGCGTCCGGACACCGGGAGGTCGCCGTCGTAGCCCAGGGTGGAGGTGCCGCGGTCGAGACCGGTGACCGGGATGTCGTCGATGTGGGTGCGGGCACCCTTGAGCAGGGTGGCGTAGTCGCGGGCGGTCGCGAGATCCTCGAGGGTCTGGCGGGTGTCGCGGATCTGTCCGGTCCGGTGGTCGAGCGACAGCATGCCGCCGGCCTCGATGCGTCCGCGGCGAAGGACCTCGTCGGACGGCGCACCGAGCTGGCCGGCCTCGGAGGAGACCATGAGGTAGTCGCCGGTCTCCACGGTGCGTAGCGGACGCAGCCCCAGGCGGTCCAGGCGTGCACCGACGACGTCACCGTCGTTGAAGATCAGGGCGGCGGGGCCGTCGTTCTTTTCCTCGTAGAGGGAGAAGTACTCCAGCATGTCCCGGACCGGCTGCGACAGGGTGGTGTCATTCTCCCAGGCCGGGGGCATGAGGGTGACGACGGCCTCCACCGTGCCGAGGCCGTCGTCGAAGACGCGGCTCTGCAGGGTCTGGTCGAGACGGCTCGAGTCACTCTGCCCGGGGGGACGCACGATGGTGCGGTGCCGGGCGGCGGCGAAGGCGTCGTCGTTGATGCGGTTCTTGCGGTCGGTGTTGAGCTCGCCGTTGTGCGCCATCAGGCGGAAAGGCTGCGCCATGGTGGGGTGCGGTTCGGTGTTGGTGGAGAACCGGGTGTGGAAGTACAGGGTGCGCACACTGTGCCGGGGGTCGACCAGGTCACGGAAGTAGGGGATGACCTCGTCCGCGTTGAGCCGGCCCTTGAGTACCTGGGTGCGGGTGGACAGTGACAGCGGGTAGAGGCCGGTGTACTCCGCAGTGCGGTAGGCCTCGGCCTCGATACCCAGCAGGGCGTCGTTCGCCGCGCGGTCGGCCTGCTCCGGGGTCATCCCGGGGGCGGTGAACACCCACTGGGTGATGGGGAACTGGTACCCGACGGCGGCGGGACGCAGCACGCTGTCGTCGACGGGCACCTCACGCACGTGGACGATCTCCAGCCCCTCGGCCTGCAGGCCGGCGGCGACCAGGTCGCGGGCGGCCTGCTCATGGGAACGGTCCTCGGGCAGGAAGAAGTTCGCCACGCCGAAGTGGCGCTCGGTCAGCTGACGTCCGGTGACGGCACTGAAGAACTCGACGGACAGGTCGATGTTCACTCCGGCGCCGTCGCCGACGCCCTCCGAGGACATGCCGCCGCGGTGGGGAATGGCGCACAGGGCCTCATGGCCCCTGACGAGGACGTCGTGGGTGGGGTGGCCGTCCTTGCGGGTTAGGAAGCCGACGCCGCAGGCGCTGTGCTCTGCGGTGGGGTCGTACAATCCGAATGTCGAACTCATGTGCGATAGGTCCTTGGTCTCTCATGGGCCCGACCCGGCTTGTCGCCGCTTGTGGCGGACACTGACAGCGGGTGCAGGGGGTCTGTCTCGATCAGGCAACACTAACCCACCGGAATGTCCGTGCACTAATCGAACATCCGCACGATACGCTGCGGAAATACCGGCGTAATCCCGTGGAAACATATGCCCCCGGATGGTGTGACGTACCATGACAACCATGACTCGACAGCCGCTGATTGCCCCCTCCATCCTCGCCTCCGATTTCGCCCGTCTCGCCGAGAGCATCGACCGTGTCCCCGGGGCGGACTGGTTGCACATCGACGTGATGGACGGCCACTTCGTGCCGAACCTGAGCTTCGGGCTGCCGGTGGCGAATGCCGTCAAGGGGGTCTCGGAGAAGTTCCTCGACGTCCACCTGATGATCGAGGACCCGGCACGCTGGGCGCCGGACTACGCCGCCTTCGGCAATGTGACCTTTCACCTCGAGGCCGTCGAGGACAGGGGGGACGCCGGGGTGGCCGCGGCAGTGGAGCTCGCCGCGACCCTGCGTGAGGCCGGTACCCGCGCCGGTGTGAGTGTGAAGCCGGGGACTCCGGTCGAGCCGCTGCTGGACCACCTCGAGGCTTTTGACCTGGTTCTGGTGATGAGCGTGGAGCCCGGTTTCGGCGGACAGTCCTTCATGCCGGAGGTGCTCGACAAGGTCCGTGCGTTGCGCGCCCGGATCGACGCGGACGGCCTGGACACCTTGGTCGAGATCGACGGCGGTATCGGGCCGGACACGACCGCGGTCTCCGCCGAGGCCGGGGTTGACGTCTACGTCGCCGGCTCCAGCGTCTTCGGTGCCGCTGACCCGGAGGCCCGCGTCACGGAGCTCCGGGAGCTCGCCGGTGGAGCTTAGCCCGGAGATTCGGGATGCCGTGGCGGCCGCCGATGCGGCCGGCCATGCGGTGAAGGGGTCCACCAGCCCGAACCCTCCGGTCGGTGCGGTGATCCTGGACGCCGAAGGAAACATCGTGGGTACCGGCGGGACGCGTCCGGCCGGGGGAGCACATGCCGAGGTGGTCGCCCTGGCCGAGGCCGGCGAGTGCGCGGCCGGGGGTACGGCGGTGGTGACGCTGGAGCCCTGCAACCACACCGGACGTACCGGCCCGTGTTCCCACGCGCTCGTCGAGGCCGGGGTCGACCGGGTGGTCTTCGTATTCGCCGATCCCGGAGAGCAGGCCGGCGGCGGGGCGGGATACCTGCGCGACCACGGGGTCGAGGTTACCGGGCCGCTGATCGCCGAGGAGACAGACCTGACCGGGGTGCCGGAGTTCAGTGTCGAGGCATGGTTGACCGCCCAGCGGCTGGGACGTCCGCGGGTGACGATCAAGTACGCAGGGACGCTGGACGGTTTCGCCGCGGCCACCGACGGGGCCTCCCAGTGGATCACCGGGGAGAAGGCACGGGCCCGGGTTCATCTGGACCGGTCGCGGCGCGATGCCATCCTCATCGGTACCGGCACATTGGTCGCGGATAACCCGCGTCTGACTGCACGGCGCCCGGACGGGTCATTGAGCGACCACCAGCCGCTGCGGGTGGTGGTCGGGCAGACCCCGGTGCCGGAGGATGCGGCCGTGCGTCCGGCGCTGCATCTGGCTGAACGTGATGTCACGGTGGTGTTGCAGGAGTTGTGGTCCCGCGGCGTGGTGGACGTGCTTGTCGAAGGTGGGCCGCGGTTGACCGCCGCGTTCCTGGCGGCCGGCGTGGTGGATTCGGTGCACAGTTACATCGCCCCGGCGCTACTGGGTGCAGGGGTTCCGACAGTGGACCAGCGCAGCGGAATGGCCAGCACGATGGCAGACATCACCCGACAGGTGTTGAGGGAGACCCGCCCCCTCGGAAGTGATATTTTCATCAATTCAACCCGGCGGCTTCCGAACCGGGCGACGTAGCCTAGACTCTTATTCCATGTTCACCGGAATTGTTGAGGAGATCGGCTCGATCGGCGCCGTCGAGCGCACACCGGATGCCGAACGCATCAGAGTCAGCTGCCGCACCGTCGTCTCCGACGCGGTCCACGGTGCCTCCATCGCCGTCAACGGCGTCTGCCTGACCGTCACTGAGTGTGATGTGTCAGGGGACGAGCCGGGCTTCTGGGCCGATGTCATGAAGGTCACCCTCGACTACACCGCGCTGGGAGATGCCGTCGTCGGTACCCCGGTCAACCTGGAGCGTGCCACCCCGGCCGGCGGACGACTCGGCGGACACATCGTACAGGGTCACGTGGACGGCACCGCCGTCCTGCAGTCGCGCACCGCGGGCACCGAGTGGGAGGTCTTCCGGTTCGTCCTCGAGGATCCCGCCCTGGCCCGCTATGTCGCCAAGAAGGGGAGTATCGCCGTCAACGGCACCTCCTTGACCGTGGCCGAGGTCGGGGGTCCGGAGGTGGCCTGGTTCGAGGTCTCGTTGATCCCGACCACGCTGACCGAGACCGTGCTGGGCACCCTGGCCGTCGGCGACCGGGTCAACATCGAGTGCGATGTGCTGGCCAAGTACGTCGAACGCCTTGCAGCAGCAGACTCCGCACCCACCGCAGCAGAGGAGAAGGAACAGTGAGCAACGGTAACGGAGCAGAGCAGCCGCAGCGGACCTCGCTGCTGGACCCGGTGGAGGACGCCATTGCCGACATCGCCGCCGGCAAGCCGGTCGTGGTCGTCGACGACGAGGACCGGGAGAACGAGGGCGACATCATCTTCGCCGCCGCCAAGGCCACCCCGGAGGTCGTCGCCTTCACCGTGCGGCACTCCTCGGGCTACATCTGTGCTGCGGTACCCGACAGTGAGGCCGACCGTCTGGGCCTGCCGCCGATGGTCGCCCGCAACGAGGACGTCCGCGGCACCGCCTACACGGTCACCGTCGACGCCGCCGAGGGCATCACCACCGGCATCAGCGCCCACGACCGTGCCCACACCCTGCGCCTGCTCGCCGATCCGGAATCCACCCGGGAGAGCTTCCACCGGCCCGGCCACGTCGTACCGCTGCGCGCCCGCCGCGGTGGGGTGCTGGAGCGCGGTGGACACACCGAGGCCTCCGTCGACCTGGCACGCGCCGCCGGGCTGCCTGCCGCCGGCGTGCTCTGCGAGGTCGTCTCCGAGGAGGACCCTTCGGGCATGGCACGTCTGCCGGAGTTGCGCCGCTTCTGCGACACCCACGGACTGTCGCTGATCTCCATCGAGCAGCTCGCCGACTGGCGTCGCGTCCACACCCCGGTGGTCACCCGTAACGTCGAGTCACGGCTGCCCACCCGCCACGGCGACTTCCACGTCGTGGGCTACACCGGCCTGATCGACGGGGTCGAGCACATCGCCCTGGTCGCCGGTGACGTCGCCGACGACGACGGGCAGGACGTCCTGGTGCGGGTGCACTCCGAGTGTCTGACCGGGGACATCTTCGGCTCCCGACGCTGCGACTGCGGCGAACAGCTCTCCACCTCCCTCGACCTCATCGCCGAGGCTGGCCGCGGAGTACTGGTGTACCTGCGTGGCCAGGAGGGACGCGGGATCGGCCTGGTGCCGAAGCTGCGGGCCTACAACCTGCAGGACGAGGGGCTGGACACCGTCGACGCCAACACCGCCCAGGGACTGCCGGTCGACACCCGCGAGTACAGCGCGGCCGCCCAGATCCTCACCGACCTGGGGGTGAACTCCGTGGCGCTGATGTCCAATAACCCGGAGAAGCGGCTCGGCCTGGAACGCCACGGCATCCCCGTCGTCCGGCGGATCCCCGTGGAACTGCCGTCGAACCCGGAGAACGAGGCCTACCTCCGGACCAAGCGCGACCGGATGGGCCACCAGCTCGACTCCCTGAGCGTCCCGAACTGAGCGTCCTGACCTGAAGACCAACCACCACTGAGGAGCGTCCCATGCCCGCCGAAGGACTCGCCGACATCACCATCACCCCGGGTTCCGGGGCCGGACTGCGCATCGCCGTGGTCTCGGCGTCCTGGAACCCGGAGATCACCGACCGGCTCCACGAGCACGCCGTGGCCGCCCTGACCGAGGCCGGTGTGCTCGTCTCACAGTGGCGCGTCGCCGGGGCGGTGGAACTGCCCGTCGTCGCCGCCGAGGCGGCGAGGACCTTCGACGCCGTGGTCGCCAACGGCTGCGTGATCCGGGGCGCGACCGCCCACTTCGACCACGTCTGCAATGCGGTGACCTACGGCCTGACCCGGGTGTCACTGGACTCCGGCAAGCCGGTCGGCAACGGTGTGCTCACCGTGGAGAACCACCAGCAGGCCGTCGACCGTTCCGGTGCCCCGGGCGCAGTGGAGGACAAGGGTCGCGACGCGGCCAACGCCGCCCTGCATACCCTGCTGGTGCTCAAGGACGTCCGCTCGCGCGGGTGACCGTCACCGTTTAACTCCCCGGGGGTCAGGGAGGTAGGCTGGGTACCCGTGAGCAGCTCTGAATCGGTCACCGACACCACCTCGACGACAACCCGCACCTCCGCCGACAACGGCGAATGGTTGCTGACCGTCACCTCGCCCACGCTGAAGCGGTGGGCGTGGGGCGGTGCGTTGGTCGTGCTGCTGGTGCACATCTTCATGGCGGTCGTCTCCGCCATCGGTGACACCGGTGTTGCCGTCACCGCCGTCGACCAGTTGTCCTTTCTCGGACTGGGCCTGATCTTCTCCAGCTGCATCCTGTGCCTGCTGCGTCCGCGCGTGCGGGTCAACGAGGCCGGGGTGGAGGTCCGCAACATCTTCGGCGCCCAGTTCTACCGCTGGAGCATCATCCACGGTCTCTCCTTCCCCCGCAACGCCCGCTGGGCACGCCTGGAACTCCCGGACTTCGAGTTCGTCCCCATGATGGCCTTCCAGCTCGCCGACAAGGCGACCATCGCCCGCAAGGTCGAGGACTTCCGGGTGCTCGAGGACCGCTACATGCCCGCCGAATAACCTGACTGCACCTCACGTATCCCCGAGACCCACGCCCATGGCTGATCCAGCGAGTTACCGTCCCGCCCCCGGTTCGATCCCGACGAACCCGGGGGTCTACACGTTCCGCGACGCCGATGACCGGGTGCTCTACGTCGGCAAGGCGAAGAACCTGCGGGCCCGACTGTCGAACTACTTCCAGGATCCCGCGCACCTGGAGCCCCGGATCCGCACCATGGTCCACACCGCCGATCACGTGCAGTGGACGGTGGTCGGCAGCGAGCTCGAGGCGCTGAACCTCGAGTACACCTGGATCAAGAAGTTCGCCCCCCGGTTCAACGTCATGTACCGGGACGACAAGACCTACCCGATGCTCGCGGTCAGCGTGAAAGAGCAGTTCCCGCGTGCATTCCTGTACCGGGGGCCGCGCAAGAAGGGCGTGCGCTATTTCGGTCCGTACCCCAAGGCCTGGGCGATCCGCGACACCCTGGAATCGCTGACCCGTGTTTTCCCGGTGCGCACCTGTACCGCCGGTGTGTACCGCCGGCATGAACAGCTGGGACGCCCCTGCCTACTGGGGTACATCGACCGCTGTTCTGCCCCCTGTGTCGGTCGGGTCAGCCCGTCAGAACACATGGAACTCGTCGACGGGCTGTGCTCTTTCCTCGCGGGGGGCAACACCGAGCGGGTGATGCGCGAGGTCCGTCACGACATGCAGTCTGCCGCCGAGAACCTCGATTTCGAGCGCGCCGCCTCGCTGCGCGACCAGCTCGGCGCGATGGAGAAGGCGATGGAGAAGCAGGCGGTGGTGTTCTCCGACGACACCGACGCCGATGTCGTTGCCGTCGACAGCGATGATCTGGAGGCCGCCGTCCAGATCTTCCACGTCCGTGGTGGACGCATCCGTGGTCAGCGCGGGTGGGTGGTCGAACGGCAGGCGTCCAGTGAGGACGGCAGCGGTGACAGCAGTGCCAGTGGCAGCAGTGCCAGTGGCAGTGCCGCTTTGTCCGTCCTGCTCGAGGATTTCCTCACCCAGTTCTACGGAGACACCGCCGCCCTCGACAGCGCCACCGAATCCGCCGTCGGCGGCAACTCCAGGGCCACCGACGGGGTCACCCTGGAACCGGTACCCCGGGAGATCCTCGTCCCCGAACTGCCCGCCGACGCCCCCCGACTCACCGAATGGCTCGAGGACCTCCGCGGCGGCAAGGTCCGGCTGCGGGTGCCCCAACGTGGCGACAAGAAGGCACTGATGGACACCGCCACCGCGAATGCGTCCCAGGCGCTGGCCCAGCACAAGATCGCCCGCGCCGGTGACCTCACCACCCGGTCAGCCGCACTGCGCGACCTTCAGGAGGCGCTGTGGATGGAGGATTCCCCGCTGCGGATAGAATGCACCGACATCTCGCATATCCAGGGCACCGACGTCGTCGCCAGCCTGGTCGTCTTCGAGGACGGGCTGCCCAGGAAGTCCGACTACCGGCGATACCGCATCCGCGAGGCAGCCGGGGACGGTCACTCCGACGACGTCGCCTCGATCGCCGAGGTCGTACGTCGCCGGTTCCGCCGTCACGGACAGGACCGCCTGGTAGTCCCCGCCGGGGATGACGGGGGAGACCTGCTCGACGGTGAAGTCACCGTGGAACAGGCCGAGGCGTCCTCCAAGAAGTTCGCCTACCCGCCGCAGCTGTTCATCGTCGACGGTGGCAAACCCCAGGTCAATGCGGCACAGGAGGTGCTCGATGAGCTCGGGGTCACCGATGTCACCCTCGTCGGCGTGGCCAAGCGACTGGAGGAGCTGTGGGTCCCCGGCGACGAGTACCCGGTGATCCTGCCCCGCAACTCCCAGGCGCTGTACCTCATCCAGCAGATCCGCGACGAGGCCCACCGCTTCGCCATCACCTTCCACCGGGCCGGCCGCGGTAGACGCATGACCCGCTCCGCCCTCGACGACGTCCGGGGCCTGGGACCGACCCGTCGCGCCCAACTGGTCAAGGCATTCGGATCGGTCGCCAAGGTCCGCGAGGCCGGGGTGGAGGGGATCGCCGAACTGCCAGGATTCGGCCTGACTCTGGCCGAGGCCGTGATGCAGGCGCTGACCCCGCAGGAGCCGGACCAGGGATCCGGCTGATGATTCCGGCTAGACTCGGGCGGTATGACAACCCCTGACAATCCGCGCGATTCCCAGCTGGAGGCGTCGCTGGTCCTGATCACCGGCATGTCCGGTGCCGGGCGCAAGGAAGCGGCCACGGTCCTCGAGGAAATGGGGTGGTATGTCGCCGACAACCTGCCCCCGGAACTGATCATGCGGATGGTCGAGCTCAGCTTCGAGTCCGACTCTCCGGTGGAACGGCTCGCCGTGGTCACCGACGTCCGCTCCCGGGATTTCGTCGGGTCGCTGACCGACGTGCTCACCAGCCTGCACGATTCCGGTCGACAGCCCTTCGTGCTCTACCTCGACGCCGACGACCGCACCCTGATCCGCCGCTACGGGCAGCTTCGCCGCGTCCACCCCCTGCAGGGCGATGAGACGCTGCAGGCCGGCATCGACCGGGAACGTGAATCCATGGAAGGCATCCGGCAGCGTGCGGACGTGGTCATCGACACCACCGGCACCAGTGTCCACGACCTGCGGCGCACCCTGGAGGGCTACTTCGCCGCCATCAGTGACCGACGGGAACACATCACCGTGCAGTCCTTCGGCTTCAAGCACGGTACCCCGCGGGACATCGACCTGCTGTTGGACGCCCGGTTCCTGCCCAACCCCTACTGGGAACCAGAACTGCGCGACTCCAGCGGCCTGGATGCCCCGGTGGCTGACTTCGTGCTCTCCCGGCCGGAGGCGTCCGACTACCTTGACGGGGTCGTCCGGCTGCTCTCCACCGCCTTGCCCGGCTACCGGCGGGAAGGCAAACACTTCATCACCGTGGCGGTGGGGTGCACCGGTGGCCAGCACCGGAGTCCGGCGCTGGTCGAGGCGCTGGCCGAGCGGTTGCGCGGCCTGTCCGAGCTCGACGTGCGGACCATGCACCGTGACCTGGTCAGGGGGGAGTCGTCATGACCGAGTACACCCCCGAGTACACACCTGAGGACCCCACCGAACACATCCCCGAGCGCTCCGACGGACACCCGTTGCAGAAGATCACCTCCCTCGGCGGCGGCCACGGCCTGTTCGCCACGCTCCGTGCTGCCCGCGAGGCCGCCGACTACGTCAGCGCGGTGGTCACCGTCGCCGACGACGGCGGGTCGTCCGGACGCATGCGTCGCGAACTCGGCTCCCTTCCCCCGGGAGACCTGCGCATGGCGCTGGCCGCCCTGGTCCGTGACTCACCACGCGGTCATCTGTGGGAGACGACCCTGCAGCACCGGTTCTCCGGGCACGGTGCACTCGCCGGCCATGCTGTCGGCAACCTCGTCCTCACCGGTCTCACCGAGGTGATGGGCTCCAGCATCGCCGCCCTCGATGAACTGGGGAGGCTGCTCGGTGTGCAGGGGCGGGTGCTGCCGATGTCCCCGGAACCGCTCGACCTGGAGGCCGAGGTGCAGGGGCTCGGCGACGATCCGCGCGAAGTCAACGCCGTGCGTGGTCAGGTCGCTGTCGCCTCGACCCTCGGGCAGGTCCGTCGGGTGCGGCTGATCCCGCAGAATCCGGAGGCCTCCCCGGAGGCGGTCGAGGCCATCCTCGATGCCGACATGGTGACCCTGGGGCCCGGTTCCTGGTTCTCCTCGGTGATTCCGCACCTGCTGATGCCCGGTATCGTCGAGGCACTGCAGGAGACCACGGCCACCCGTGTGGTGATCATGAACCTCGTCGCCGAACCTGGGGAGACCAGTGGTTTCTCCATGGAACGCCACATCCACATGCTGCTGCAGCACTGCCCGAGCCTGAGGATGGACGTGGTGGTGGTCGACACCTCGACCCTGCTGCCCGGCAGTGAACGCCGTCACCTCGAACGCGCCGCCGAACGGCTCGGTGCCGAGGTGGTCTACCGCAACGTCCGGCAGGACGATGACCGGGGCCGTTGGACCGACCGGCACTCCTCGGAGAAGTTGGCGGACGTTCTGCGCGAACTGGCTACCTGGGAGGCGGTAGGATCAACGGGATCCACCAGCGGCCTAGAGGAAGGGAGCGGCAGCCACAGTGGCACTGACAGCTGAGGTGAAGGACGAACTGGCACGGGTCTCGGTGACCCGTCCGGAGGAGATGACCGCCGAGATCGCCGGACTGCTGCGCTACAGCGCCGGTCTCCACCTGGTCGCCGGACGCATCGTCGTCGAGGCCGAGGTCGACAGCGGGGCGACCGCACGCCGGGTCTCGCAGGCCGTCGAGGAGCTCTTCGAACTCACCGCCGAGATGCAGGTCGTCGGGGGAGGGAACCTGCGCACCTCCGCCCGGTACGTCCTGCGTTGGACCGAGGGCGGCACCGACCTGGCCCGGCGTACCGGCCTGATCGACCGTGCCGGACGTCCGGTGCGGGGCCTACCACCCTTCATCATCGGCGGTACCGCAGACCAGTGCGTTGCCGCGTGGCGCGGTGCCTTCCTGGCGCGCGGCTCGCTCACCGAGCCGGGGCGGTCCTCGGCACTGGAGGTCACCACCCCAGGCAATGAGGCCGCTCTGGCGTTGGTGGGGGCGGCCCGCCGCATCGGTGTCACCGCCAAGAGCAAGGAGACCCGCGGGGTGATGCGTGTGGTCATCCGCGATGGTGAGACCATTGGCGACCTCCTCACCCGGATGGGGGCGCACCGCACCAAGCTGCAGTGGGAGGAGCAGCGCATGCGCCGCGAGGTGCGGGCCACCGCCAACCGGCTGGCCAACTTCGATGACGCCAACCTGCGACGTTCGGCACGGGCTGCGGTGGTCGCGGCAGCGCGCGTCGCCCGGGCCCTGGACATTCTCGGCGAGGATGTTCCCGACCACCTCGTGCAGGCCGGGACGCTTCGTGTCCAGCACAAGCAGGCCTCGCTGGAGGAACTCGGTAAGCTCGCCGATCCGCCGATGACCAAGGATGCGGTGGCCGGCCGGGTGCGCCGCCTGCTGACGATGGCGGACCGTCGGGCAACCGAACTCGGCATCCCGGACACCAGCGCCGCGGTCACCGACGAGATCTTCGACATCGACGACGAGCCGGAGAACTGATCCGGTAGCTGACTGTTGCTGTCCGGCACCGTCCGGGATCCCCCGGACGGGAAATTACGTCCGGCGACGGCGGTGCAGCCTCTGTAGTCTGGGTAACTGGAAATACCACCCAAGCAACTCGACCACAGGAGCACCACCGTGACCGTACGAGTAGGAATCAACGGATTCGGCCGCATCGGCCGTAACTTCTTCCGGGCAGTGCGCGAAAGCAGTGCCGACCTCGAGATCGTGGCTTTCAACGATCTCACCGACAACAAGACCCTCGCCAACCTCCTGAAGTACGATTCGATCCTCGGTCGGCTGGATGCCGAGGTCAGCTACGACGATGAGTCGATCACCGTCGACGGCAAGCGCATGGCAGTCACCGCCGAGCGTGAGCCGAAGAACCTCAAGTGGGGCGACCACGGGGTGGACATCGTCATCGAGTCCACCGGCCTGTTCCGCGATGCTGAGTCCGTGCAGCCTCACCTGGACAACGGAGCGAAGAAGGTCATCATCTCCGCTCCGGCCAAGGGCGAGGACGCCACCTTCGTCGTCGGTGTCAACCACACCGACTACGACCCGGAGAACCACCACATCATCTCAAATGCGTCCTGCACCACGAACTGCCTGGCTCCGCTGGCCAAGGTGCTCGACGAAGAGTTCGGTATCGTCCGCGGCCTGATGACCACCATCCACGCCTACACCGGCGACCAGCGCCTCCACGATGCACCTCACAAGGATCTGCGCCGTGCCCGGGCGGCGGCACTGAACATCGTTCCTACCTCCACCGGTGCGGCCAAGGCCGTCTCCCTGGTCCTGCCGCAGCTCGCCGGAAAGCTCGACGGATTCGCCATGCGCGTGCCGGTGCCCACCGGTTCGGTCACCGACCTGACCATCGAGGCCGGCTCCGACGTCTCCGTCGAGGCAGTCAACGCAGCGGTCAAGAAGGCCGCCGAGGGCGAGCTGGCCGGCATCCTGTCGTACTCCGACGGCGAGCCGCTGGTCTCCACCGACATCGTCGGCGACCCCCACTCGTCCATCTTCGACTCGGGGCTGACTAAGGTCATCGGTAACCAGGTGAAGGTCGTTGCCTGGTACGACAACGAGTGGGGCTACACCCGTCGCCTCATTGACCTCGCTGAATACGTTGGGGAGCGCCTCTGATGACTGTCCGGACCATCGACAACCTGATTGACGACGGCGTCGAGGGACGTCACGTACTCGTACGTGCCGACCTCAACGTCCCACTGGCCGACGGTGAGATCACCGATCCCGGCCGTATCGACGCCTCCGTCCCCACGCTGCGCCGGCTCATCGACGCCGGTGCCCGCGTGATCGTCAGCGCCCACCTGGGACGTCCGAAGGGTGAGCCGAACCCGGACTTCTCGCTCGCCCCGGTCGCCGAGGCCCTGGCCGAGCGGCTGGACCAGTGGGTTCCGCTGGCCGCCGACGTCACAGGTGAGGATGCCCACGAGCGGGCCAACGGCCTCAACGACGGTGACATCCTGCTGCTGGAGAACGTGCGTTTCGACGCCCGCGAGACCTCCAAGGACGAGACCGAACGCGCTGCCTTCGCCGCCGAGCTCGCCGCCCTGACCGGCGACGACGGCGCGTTCGTCTCCGACGGTTTCGGTGTCGTCCACCGTCGGCAGGCCTCCGTCTACGACGTCGCCGAACTGCTGCCGCACTACGCCGGTGGCCTGGTGCAGTCGGAGCTGGAGGTGCTCAAGACCGTCTCGGAGAACCCGGCACAGCCCTACGCCGTGGTTCTCGGTGGCTCGAAGGTCTCCGACAAGCTCGGGGTCATCGAGGCCCTGGCACCGAAGGTCGACACCCTGGTCATCGGAGGTGGCATGTGCTTCACCTTCCTCGCCGCCCAGGGCCACCAGGTCGGCACCTCGCTGCTGCAGGAGGACATGGTCGACACCTGCCGTGACCTGCTGGAGCGCTTCGGTGACGTGATCAGCCTGCCGGTCGACGTCATCGTCGCCCCGGAGTTCGCCGCCGACGCCCCGGCCACCACCGTGGCCGCCGACGCGATCCCGGCCGACCAGATGGGCCTGGACATCGGACCGGCATCCGTGGCGACCTTCGCCGCCGCGCTGTCGGCATCGAAGACAGTCTTCTGGAACGGTCCGATGGGTGTCTTCGAGTTCCCGGCCTTCGCCGAGGGGACCCGTGGTGTGGCCGAGGCGATCATCGCCGCGACCTCCGACGGTGCCTTCTCCGTCGTCGGAGGCGGCGACTCCGCCGCCGCCGTGCGCACCCTGGGCCTGGACGAGGCCGGCTTCAGTCACATCTCCACCGGCGGTGGAGCCTCGCTGGAGTTCCTCGAGGGCAAGGAACTGCCCGGTATCACCGTGCTCGAGAAGTAGCACACCCGAGAAGTAACCTGCCCGAGAACTGAAAGGCCCGGTCCAATGACCCGCACCCCGCTCATCGCCGGCAACTGGAAGATGAACCTGAACCACCTGGAGGCCATCCAGGTGGTGCAGAAGTTCGCCTTCGCCCTGCCGAAGGACTACTACGACCACGTGGACGTCGCGTTCATCCCGCCGTTCACCGATATCCGCAGCGTCCAGACCATCGTCGATGGCGAGAAAGTCCCGCTGACCTACGGTGCCCAGGACGTCTCCGTCCACGCAAAGGGTGCCTACACCGGCGAGGTGTCCGCGTCGATGCTCGCCAAGCTGGGCTGCCGCTGGGTCGTCGTCGGTCACTCCGAGCGCCGTCAGTACCACCACGAGGACGACGCCACCGTGGCGGCGAAGGCGAAGGCCGCGCTGTCCGAGGGTATGTCGCCGATCGTCTGCGTGGGTGAGCCCCTGGAGGTCCGTCAGAAGGGCGGGCACGTCGACTACGTCGTCGCGCAGACCCGGAACTCCTTGGCAGGTCTCTCGGCGGGCGACCTCGCGTCCACCGTCATCGCGTATGAACCCGTGTGGGCGATCGGCACCGGCGAAGTCGCCTCCGCCGGTGACGCCCAGGAGGTGTGCCAGGCGATCCGCGGACTCGTCCGCGAACTCGCCGACGACGGCACCGCCGACGGTATGCGCATCCTCTACGGCGGGTCGGTGAAGACCGACTCGGTCGGCGAGATCGTCAGCCAGCCCGACGTCGACGGAGGGCTGGTCGGTGGGGCCAGTCTCGACGGCGAGGACTTCGCCCGACTGTGTGCCGCGGCAGCGAAGGCGGGTCGCTGAGCCAGCGAATGTGGGCTACTGCGGGCACAATGGGGTCATGACTCCACACACACCGCAGTCACCACAGCGGGCGGATTCCGCCCCTCAGACCGTCCCCGGCACCGCGATCCCCGCGGTTGCCCCGGACACCGAGACCCCGGAGATCATTCCCGGACTTCGCCAGGAGGTGCGCTACCTCGGCGCCATCCTCGGTGACATCATCCGGGACCAGGAGGGGGAGGAGGTCTTCTCGGTCGTCGAGGAGACCCGCCGGGCCGCCTTCGCGATTCGTGACGGGGACGGGGACCCTGCCGCCCTGGAGTCACTGGCCGACCGGCTGCACGACCTTCCCGCAGCGACGGCACTCCCGGTGATCCGGGCCTTCTCACACTTCAGTCTGCTGGCGAACCTCGCCGAGGACCTCCACGAGGAACGTCTCCGGGACCGTCGGGCCGATGATGGCGTGGCCCCGCCGGCCGACACCCTCGACTCGGCATGGACCGCACTGTC
Source organism: Candidatus Corynebacterium faecigallinarum (assembly GCF_052264515.1). Classification (NCBI taxonomy): domain Bacteria; kingdom Bacillati; phylum Actinomycetota; class Actinomycetes; order Mycobacteriales; family Corynebacteriaceae; genus Corynebacterium; species Candidatus Corynebacterium faecigallinarum. Next base: position 48,541 of record NZ_JBQQOC010000001.1, on the reverse strand, counting down.
CGATGCCTCGGTGACCTCCCGACAGGTCGCCGAGGTCGTCGCGAAGGCCCAGGTTGCCCCGGTGCTTACCGCCCACCCGACGGAGACCCGTCGCCGCACGGTCTTCGACGTGCAGTGGGACATCACCCGACTGATGCGCAGCCGCGGACGCATCCTCAACAGTGGACGCACCGCACGCAGCGACGAACGTCTGGCCAGCATCGACACCGACATCCGCCGCCGGGTGTCGATCCTGTGGCAGACCGCGCTGATCCGCTCGGTGCGCCCCCGTATCGAGGACGAGATCAACGTGGGGCTGCGCTACTTCACCATCAGCCTGCTGCAGGAGATTCCGGCGATCAACCGCCGGGTCACCGTGGCACTACGCGACCGCTATGGACAGGACGTCCCGGCCACGCCGACGGTGCGTCCCGGCAGCTGGATCGGCGGCGACCACGACGGCAACCCCTTCGTCACCGGGCAGACCGTCACCTACGCCACAGCGCGGGCCGCCCAGACCGTCTTCGACTGGTACCTGGGCCAGCTCGGGAAGCTGGAGCACGAGCTGAGCTTGTCCGTCCGGCTCACCCACGTCACCGAGGATCTCGCGGAGCTGGCCGACCGGGGCAGGAACGACGTCCCCTCCAGGGTCGACGAACCCTACCGCCGGGCCGTCCACGGTATCCGGGGACGCGTCGCCGCCACCGCGGCATCCCGCCTGAGTGAGCAGGTCGAGGTCGCACAGGATCAGACCCTGTCCCGTGGCCACCAGCCCTACACCGACAGCACCGAACTGCTGGCCGACCTGGAGACCATCGACGCTTCACTGCGCGCCAGCGCCGACGACATCATCGCCGACCACCGGCTAGGCGACCTCATCGCCGCGACGCAGACCTTCGGGTTTCACCTCAGTAGCCTGGATCTGCGACAGAACTCGGAGAGCTTCGAGTCGGTGCTGAGCGAACTCTTCACCAGGGCCGGAGTCACCGACGACTACACGGCGCTCACCGAAGAGGAGCGGGTGGCGTTGCTCACCGCCGAGCTGCGTTCGCCGCGTCCCCTCAGCGACCCCCGTGCCACCTGGAGCGAGGTTACCGAGCGCGAACTGGGGATCTTCCGGGCGGCCGCGGATGCCGTGGAGCGTTTCGGCCCGGACGCCGTCCCGCACTGCATCATATCGATGGCGTCATCGGTGTCGGACATTCTGGAGCCGATGATCCTGCTCAAGGAGGTGGGGCTGGTCACCGCCGACGATGGCCGCATCAGCGGCAGCGTCGACGTGATCCCGCTGTTCGAGACGATCGAGGACCTGGCCGCCGGTGCGGACGTGATGCGGGAGGTGCTGTCCCTCGAGCTCTACCGCGACTACGTCCGCAACCGTGGCGAGGTCCAGGAAGTCATGCTGGGATACTCCGACTCGAACAAGGACGGTGGCTACCTGGCGGCGAACTGGGGACTGTACGACGCCGAGATCGCCCTGGTCGCCGCAGCCTCCGACGCCGGTGTCGGACTGCGGTTGTTCCACGGCCGTGGCGGCACGGTCGGACGCGGCGGCGGGCCCAGTCACGAGGCGATCCTCGCCCAGCCTGAAGGCGCGGTGCAGGGTAGCGTGCGGATCACCGAGCAGGGCGAGATCATCTCCGCCAAGTACGGTGTGCCCTCGGTGGCCCGACGCAACCTCGAGTCCCTGGTGTCGGCGACCCTGGAGGCCAGCCTGTTGCCGGTCGACCGGATCGACGATCCGGAGCGGGCCTACGCCACCATGCGCGAACTCGCGGAACTGTCCCGTCTAACCTATGCCCGGCTGATGCACGACGACCACGGGTTCATCGACTACTTCACCAGTTCCACCCCGCTGGAGGAGATCGGCAACCTGAACATCGGTTCCCGGCCCAGTTCCCGCAAGCAGACCAGCAGCATCTCCGACCTGCGCGCCATCCCGTGGGTGCTGTCCTGGTCCCAGTCGCGGATCATGTTGCCCGGCTGGTTCGGGGTGGGCAGTGCGGTGCGTCAGTGGATCGACGGAGGTGACTCTGCCGATTCTGCCGCACGTCTGGACTACCTCCGGCAGTTGTACCGGCGCTGGCCCTTCTTCCGCTCGGTGCTGTCGAACATGGCCCAGGTCATGGCGAAGACCGACCTGTCGGTGGCTCACCTGTACTCGGCACTGGTGCCGGACCGGGAGGACGCCGACCGGATCTTCGAGATGATCTCCGGGGAGTTCACCCTCACCGTGGAGATGTACCTGCAGATCACCGAACAGGACACCCTGGTCGACGACAACCCCGAGCTCGCCCTGTCGGTGCGCAACAGGTTCCCGTACCTCCTGCCGTTGAACCTGCTGCAACTCTCCCTGCTGCGGCGGTACCGCGACGGCGATCGCAGCGAGGATGTCCTCGACGGTATCCGACTGACGATGAACGGCCTGGCCACCGGCCTGCGGAACTCCGGATAAGCTTCCGGGCCGACACCGGCAGGTTAGTGCTGCATCGGTGGGCCCTCGTGGGCTATGATGGGGGAGTTTCCGAAAGGGCTGAATTGTCAGAGTTGTTCCTGCCCTCCCCGACACGACGTTAGGCACTTACCGACATGGTTCTCACCCTCCAGATCGTTCTGGTGGTCACCAGCCTCATCATGGGACTGTCCGTCCTGCTGCACAAGGGCAAGGGCGGCGGCCTGTCCAGCCTCTTCGGTGGCGGCATGCAGTCGAGTCTGTCCGGCTCCACCGTGGTCGAGAAGAACCTGGACCGGCTGACGGTGATCACCGCGGTGATCTGGATCGCCGCCATCATCGGGCTGAACCTGGCCGTCCACTACGCCCAGGTCTAGTAGGAGCCCGTACGTACCGCCCTGTACGAGTATCGCGGCACAGCAGAAGGGCCCGGCAATCTGCCGGGCCCTTGGCGCATGTCGGAGACGGGTTCCTAGCGAGGATCGGCCCCGGCGTCGACGTGCAGGACCGTCTCGGAAGTACCGCACACCGCAGCCGCCGGCCACTGGGCCGGATCATCGCCGCTGACCACATGGTCGGCGGCGTCCTTTTTTGCAGCTCCACACACCAGCAGCCAGACCCGCTGGGCGGAGTTCACCGCTGCCAGAGTCAGGGACACGCGTTCGGCCGGAGGCTTGGGGCACCCGCGCACGGCGACGACGGTGGTCCCGTCAGCGGGGGAGAGCTCCGGGGTGTGGGGGAACAGTGAGTTGATGTGTCCCTCCGGCCCCATCCCCAACAGGTGCAGGTCGAAACCCTCGGGGGCGTACTCGCCGAGCACGGTGGCGTAGTCGGATGCCGCGGTGTCCAACTCCGGGCCGTCCGGGGACTCCGCGTCGGTGGGTGCCGCCACCCGGTGCACATGCTGTGCCGGGATGCCGACATGTTCCAACAGCTCGGTGTCAGCCAGGCCGTCGTTGCGGGCCACTGCACCGGTCGTCCCGACCGGGACGAAACGCTCGTCGCCGAAGAAGACGTGAACCTTCGACCAGTCGATGGCGGTGACCGGGAAGGACTCCGCGGTCTGCCGTGCGGCAAGGTCCAGGGCGGCCAGGGCACGCAGTACGGCGCCGCCGGCCCCACCGCCGGTGAGGACGATCCGGGCGAAGCCGTCGTCGGTCACCCCACCGCGGCGCTGAACCTCGGCGATGACCTCGACGATGTCACGGGCCACCCCCTCGGCCAAGGTGTCCTGGTCAGGCCAGGCGGTCACGGACACGGAACGGGTGGTCATCGGCGACTCTCCTGGGACGACATCGGCAAGGGGGAACTCATCGAATCCTTCGGGGTACGCACCCGGGGAAGACCATGCAGGGCATCACCGAAGGCACGGTCGGGTTCTAGGTAACGCAGTTCCTCGGCGAGACAGTCACCGACCGGGCGGCGGGACAGGTTGACCACTGTATCGGTGCCGATTCCGGTGCTGACCCGGGCCGAGTGGTGGTCGAGGATCTCCAGGACCACTTCGCCGTCGTCGAGGGTGATCACGGTGCGGCGCACCGGTGCGGTCGGCTGACCGTCGTCGTCGACGGGGATGGTGGGGGAACCGTCGGCGCAGCGGGACACCGGGACGTTCAGCCGGTGGGCGAGCCAGCCGGCGGCGATGTCGACCGCCGGGTCATCGGCGGGGCCGTCGACCTCGGCGGAGACGATCGTCGCCCCGGGTCGCTGGTCCAGGGCGCTGGACAGCAGTCCACGCCACGGGGTGATCCGGCTCCACACCAGGTCGGAGTCACCGCGGCTGTAGCCGATGCGGCGACGGAAGATCGCCTCGGCACCGCGTCCGGCGGTGGCGTCGGCGAGACTGTCGGTGATCCGGCGGGTGGCCAGTGCACCGAGGGCGTCGGCGGCGGGGTTGCGGGGCGAGGTGAACGGCCACCACACCACCACCGGGGTGTCCGGCAGCAGCAGCGGCATGACCGCATTGTCGGCATGGTCGGCCAGTGCACCGTGCAACCGCATGAGGATCATCTCCGAGGCGCCGGCGTCGCCACCCAGGTGGATCGCGGCATCCATGCTCACCTCGGTGGTGGAGCGGTCGTGCACCACGAAGATCACCCGGGCAGGGTGCTCGCGCGAGGCCTCCACGGTCGCGGCGACGACAGCGTCGAGGTCCTCTTCGGAACGCATGGACACGATGAGGGTCAGCACCCGGCCGGTGGCCACCTCGCCGCGCTGTTCACGCAGCCGGTGTAGTTCACGCCCCAGAGCCCGTGTCGTCGTGGTGCCGAGGTTCCGGACCACGGCCTGGTCGCCGGTACTGGTGTCGGTGAAGGTCGCGGCGGACATCAGGGTCGCCTCCATTTCCTGCTGTGGCGGGTCAGCATCCGGTCGGCGCCGAACGGTCCCCAGGTGCCGGACTCGTAGTCCTCCGGCCGTCCGGACTGTGACCAGTAGTTCAGGATCGGGTCGAGGATGCGCCAGGACTCCTCGACCTCCTCGTTGGTGGGGAACAGGCTGGCCTCGTCGAGCAGGGCGTCGAGGATGAGCCGCTCATAGGCCTCCGGGGACTGCTCGGTGAAGGCCTCGGAGTAGGAGAAGTCCATGTTGACGTCACGGACGTCCATCGCCGAGCCAGGCACCTTGGATCCGAAGCGCAGCAGCACACCCTCATCCGGCTGCACCCGGATGACCAGCACGTTGGAGTCCTGTGCCTCGGTCTGGTCCCGGGCGAAGGACTGGTGCGGGGCGTCCTTGAACACCAGCGCGATCTCGGTGACACGTCGGCCGAGCCGCTTGCCGGTACGCAGGTAGAACGGCACCCCGGCCCAGCGCCGGGAATTGATCTCGAAGGTGGCAGCAGCATAGGTCTCGGTGGTGGATGTCGGTTCGAAACCATCCTCCTCGCGCAGTCCGGGGACGAACTCCGAGCCCTGCCAACCGGCGGTGTACTGGCCACGGGCGGTGGTCTGGGCGAACGGGCCGACCGGCCGGGTGGCCTTGAGCACCTTGAGTTTCTCGGACTTGAGTTCATCCGGGGCGAAGGTCACCGGCTCCTCCATCGCCACCAGGGCCAGCAACTGGAGCAGGTGGTTCTGCATCACGTCGCGGGCGGCACCGATGCCGTCGTAGTAGCCGGCGCGTCCGCCCAGGCCGATGTCCTCGGCCATGGTGATCTGGACGTGGTCGATCAGCTGGGAGTTGAACAAGGGCTCGAACATCTGGTTGGCGAAACGCAGCACCAGGATGTTCTGTACGGTCTCCTTGCCCAGGTAGTGGTCGATTCGGAACACCGAGGACTCCGGGAAGACCGCGTTGACGGTTCGGTTGAGCTCCGCGGCGGACTCCTCGTCGTGGCCGAAGGGCTTTTCGATGACCACCCGCTTCCAGCCCTGGGAGCTGTCGGCGAGCCCGGAGCGCTGCAGCTGGTTGCACACGTCGGAGAAGTACTGCGGCGGGACTGAAAGATAGTAGGCCCAGTTGCCGGCGGTACCGCGTTCGGCGTCCATCCGGCGGGTCATCGCCGCCAGGTCGTCGAAGGCGGCATCGGTGACGAAGTCACCCTTGACGAACTGGATGCCGGCGGCGAGCTGGTTCCACACCGACTCACGCCACGGGGTGCGGACCCGTTCACGGACGGCATCGAGCACCTCGGCCTCGAAGTCCTCCTTGGTCCAGTCACGACGGCCGTATCCGATGAGGCTGAAACCCGGGGGGAGCAGGCCACGGTTGGCCAGGTCGTAAACGGCGGGAAGCAACTTACGCCGCGCAAGGTCGCCGGTGACACCGAAGATCACCAGACCGGACGGCCCGGCAATGCGCGGGACGCGTCGGTCTGCGGAGTCCCGCAGCGGGTTCACCGAGGTCACAGGCGCTCGCCGATGGCGTCGAGGAGATCCTGCCAGGAGCTGACGAACTTCTCGACTCCCTCGCGCTCCAGCACGGCGAAGACGTCCGACAGGTCGATGCCGACGTCCTCGAGTGCGGCGAAGACCTCATGGGACGCATCCCCGGTCCCGGTGAGCGTGTCGCCGGTGATCTTCGCGTGGTCGACGGTGGCGTCCAGGGTGTCCTGGGGCATGGTGTTCACCGTGTGCGGGCCGGCCAGTTCGGTGACGTACAGGGTGTCCGGGTACTCCGGGTTCTTCACACCGGTGGACGCCCACAGCGGACGCTGGACGTTACCGCCGCGGGTGGCGAGGTCCTGCCAACGGGAGTCACCGAGCAGGTCCTCGCCGAAGGCGGCGTAGGCCAGGCGTGCATTGGCGACACCGGCCTTGCCCCGCAGGGTCAGGGCGGCGTCCCCACCGGATTCCTCGAGGCGACGGTCGATCTCCGAGTCGACGCGGGAGACGAAGAAGCTGGCGACCGAGTGGATGGTGGAGATGTCCAGTCCGTTGTCCGCGGCGCGTGCGACACCCTCGATGAAGGCGGCGATGACCTCGCGGTAGCGCTCGACGCTGAAGATCAGGGTGACGTTGACGCTGATGCCGGCGGCGAGCACCTCGGTGATTGCGGGCAGGCAGGCGGTGGTCGCCGGGATCTTGATCATCACGTTCTCCCGGCCGACCTCCTCACGCAGCTGCTTGGCCTGGGCGATGGTGGCCGCCGGGTCCTCGGCCAGCCGCGGGTCGACCTCGATCGACACCCGCCCGTCGACACCGGCGGAAGCCGCGTAGGTGTCGGCGAAGGCGTCGCAGGCGTCGCGGACGTCGTCGACGGCCATGGCGAAGACGGCGGTGGAGGCGTCCGACCCGGACTGCGACAGGGTGGCCAGCCGGGTGTCGTAGGCGGTGCTGGACGTCATGGCCTTGGCGAAGATCGCCGGGTTGGTGGTGACCCCGGCGATGCCGGTGTCCGCGATGAGACCGGCGAGGTTTCCGGAGGTCAGACGGTCGCGGGAGAGATCGTCCAGCCAGACGGAGGTACCGGTGGTGGCGAGTTCAGAGACGTTGTTCACGATGGTGTTCGACCAACTTTCTGCTCAAGACGTACGGGAGAAGGGATGCGGGAGAGTAGGAGAGTGGAGTGGTGGACTAGAGGATGTCCCGGGCGGCGGCGACGACTGCCTCGGCGGTGATGCCGAACTCCCGGAACAGGGTCTTGTAGTCGGCGGAGGCACCGAAGTGCTCCAGTGAGACGTTGCGACCGGCCGTGCCGGTGTAGCCCTTCCAGGGCATCGCGATACCGGCCTCGACCGACACCCGGGCGGTGACCGCGGCGGGCAGGACGGACTCGCGGTAGGCGTCGTCCTGTGCCTCGAACCACTCCATGCAGGGCACGGAGACGACGCGGGTACCGACACCGTCAGCCTCCAGGGTGGCGGCCGCCTCGACGGCGAGCTGCACCTCGGAGCCGGTGGCCAGCAGGATCACCTGCGGGACCTCGGTGGAGGACTCGACGAGGACATAGGCGCCACGGGCGACCCCCTCGGCGGCCTTCACGGCGCTGCCCTCGAGCACCGGAACTCCCTGACGGGTGAGGACCAGTGCCTTCGGGGCGGCCGGGGCCTGCAGTGCGGCCAGCCATGCCTGGGCGGTCTCGTTGGCGTCCGCCGGGCGGATCACCGAGAGGTTCGGGATGGCACGCAGCGCAGCGAGGTGCTCGACCGGCTGGTGGGTCGGGCCGTCCTCACCGAGACCGATGGAGTCGTGGGTCCAGACGTAGTAGGTGTCGGTGCTCATCAGGGCGCCGAGACGGACCGCACCGCGCATGTAGTCGGCGAACTGCAGGAACGTCGCGCCGTAGGGACGGGTCGGACCGTGCAGGGCGATACCGTTGAGGATCGCGCCCATGGCGTGCTCACGGATACCGAAGTGCAGGTTGCGGCCGTAGGGCTCGGCCGACCATGCGTCGGTCGAGATCGACTCCGGGCCGAAGGAGGATGAGCCCTTGATGATGGTGTTCGTCGAGCCGGCGAGGTCGGCGGAACCACCCCACAGCTCCGGCAGGACTGCGCCGAGGGCCTGCAGGGAGGCTTCGGAGGCCTTGCGGGTGGCCAGGGCCTCGCCGGCCTCCCAGGTGGGTAGGTCTGCCGCGATGTCCTCGGGCAGTTCACGTGCCAGGGAGCGGTCCAGCAGTGCCTTGCGCTCCGGGTTGGCCTCGGCCCAGGCGTCGAAGGCCTGCTGCCACTCGGCGTGGGCCTGTGCGCCGCGCTCGACCAGACCGCGGGAGTGGGCGATGACCTCGTCGGCTACCTCGAAGGTCTGCCCGGTGTCGAAGCCGAGCACCTGCTTGACTGCGGCGACCTCGTCGCCACCGAGGGCGGCACCGTGGATGCCGCCGGTGTTCATCTTGGAGGGGGACGGGAAGCCGATGACGGACTTCACCCGGATGAAGCTGGGGCGGGTGGTGTCGGACTCGGCCTCGGCGATGGCGTCGAGGATGCCGGTGACGTCCTCGGCGTTGGCCTCCAGTGTCTGCCAGCCGTAGGCGGCGTAGCGGGCGACGACGTCCTCGGTGAAGGCGATGTCGGTGTTGTCCTCGATGGAGATGTTGTTGTCGTCCCAGAAGACGATGAGGTTGCCCAGCTGCTGGGTTCCTGCGATAGAGGAAGCCTCGGCGGTGACGCCCTCCTGGATGTCGCCGTCGGAGGCGATGACGTAGATCCGGTGGTCGAAGGGGGACTCACCGGCCGGGGCCTCCGGGTCGAACAGTCCGCGCTCGCGACGCTGCGCCATCGCCATGCCCACGGCCGACGCCAGACCCTGGCCCAGCGGGCCGGTGGTGATCTCCACACCGGCGGTCTCACCGACCTCGGGGTGTCCCGGGGTCACCGAGCCCCACGTGCGCAGGGCCTTGAGGTCGTCGAGCTCCAGGCCGAAGCCGCCGAGGTAGAGCTCGATGTACTGGGTGAGGGAACTGTGGCCACAGGACAGGACGAAGCGGTCCCGGCCGAGCCAGTTCGTGTCCGCGGGGTCGTGACGCAGCACGCGCTGGTAGAGGGTGTACGCAAGCGGTGCCAGGGACATTGCGGTGCCCGGGTGTCCGGATCCCACCTTCTCCACGGCATCGGCGGCCAGCACGCGGGCCGTGTCCACCGCCCGGGTGTCCAGCTCGGACCAGTCGTCCGGGTAACGCCGGACGGTGCGGGCTTCGAGTTCCTGGGGGAGCGTCACGGTGTGGTTGCCTTCCTGTGGGCGATGAGGGGATCACGTGTCCGGCACGGGAGTGAAGAGGTCTGCCCGTGCACCTGGCGACAAGTGTAGTGGGCCGCGCGTCACCGTGTCACCGGTGGTCGGTGGAAGGCTCACCTATCTCCTGACCGCACCTCGACGGGGGGCGTAATGGAAGGCTGAGCGGTTTGGTGCTCGAGGGCACCACTCGGGTAGCCTGTCAGTTTGGCGGCACCGTGAGTACGCCTCCGAGGACCCATGGTCCTGTGGGGTCGGAAGAACAATGCGGTGAATACGACGCGGTGACTTTGGTGCTGATGGAGGCGGACTAACCGGTGGACAAGATCAAGGCCTACATCTCGCTGACCAAACCTCGGGTCATCGAGCTGTTGTTGGTCGCCGCCATCCCTTCAATGCTGCAGGCGCAGCGCGGCGAGATCGACCTCGGTCTGATCCTGCTGACCCTGGTCGGTGGATGGATGGGCGCGGCCGCTGCCAACGCCTTCAACATGATCGCCGACTACGACATCGACCAGAAGATGCGGCGTACCCACCGGCGTCCGCTGGCCAAGCACACCGTCACCAAGGGGCAGGCGACGGTGTTCGCCTGGACGCTGACGGTCGCCAGTGTGCTCTGGCTGGGCTTCTTGTGTAGTTCCTGGCTGGCCGCCGGATTCATCCTGCTGACCATTGCCTTCTACATCTTCGTCTACACCAAGTGGCTCAAGCGCCGGACCTGGCAGAACGTCATTTGGGGTGGGGCGGCCGGCTGTATGCCGGTGATGGTCGGCTGGGCCACCGTCACCGACTCCACCGGCGGTGCCTTCAACGCAGGCTGGGCCTCCTGGGGACAGGCACTGATCCTGTTCCTGATCATCTTCTTCTGGACCCCGCCGCACACCTGGGCACTGGGCATGCGTTACCGGGAGGACTACGAGGCCGCCGGTGTGCCCATGATGCCGGTAGTCAAACCGCCGCTGGAGGTCACCCGACAGATCCTCTGGTACACCTGGGCGACCGTCATCACCTCGCTGCTGCTCGTTCCGGCTGCTGGCTGGGTCTACGCCGCGATCGCGCTGCTGAGTGGTGCCTGGTTCATCTTCCGGGCCCACGGGCTGCACAACGGCGTGAAGAAGGGCATCAAGGTCAAGCCGATGAACCTCTTCTTCCTCTCGAACAACTACCTCTCCATCCTTTTCGTCGGCCTGTCGGTGGACGCCGTCATCGGGCTGGAGACCATCGCAGAGATGGTCGGGTTCTAGACACAGCTCGGGTTCTCATCCTTCGACGATCCCACCGGAAGCCCCCGGGCGTGTCGCCGGCCTACCCAGCCTTGCTGCGTGCCCACAGGGCAGAGAACAACCACTCTCGATCGAGAATCCCGTGAACGGATCTGTTCAGAGGATTCTCGATCGAGAGTGGTTGTTCTGTTCCGCACAGCGTTCACGTACAGCTGTCCGTCGGGGATGGCCCGGTGACACTCGCCCGCTCATGCTGCGGCGGAAGGGTCGTGTGGACGTGAAGGAACCGGCTTGGCAGCGCAGTAGGGACGTGGGGGACGGGGAGTAGCGGCCGACGGAGAAATTCGGAGGAAGTAGAATCGACCCGTGCCTGATCGTCAGGAGGTCTTCTCTGCCGCCAGCTCGGCGGCGAACTCCTGGTCCGCGGTATCGAAGTCCCGGTAAGCGGAGTCGACACCTCTGCGGAACCGCATCGCCCACAGTAGGCCGGTCATCGCCGTGACGATCGCGGAGCCGATGACGTGCAACGGCACCGTCCACCGGGGCACACCCAGGTTGTACTGCAGGACGCCGACAACGCCCTGCAGCACGATACCCAGGATCAGCCAGAGGGCGACGTTCCTGATCCGACGGTCGACACGCACGGCGAATAGTCCGGCCAGCAGACCGATGGTGATGCCCATGTAGAGGTACATGATGTGGGCGTGCAGGTTCGCGATCTCGATCAGCTCGATCTGCAGCCGGTGCTCCGGCAGGATCGCCTCGTCACCGGCGTGTGGGCCGGCGCTGGTGGTCATCGTGCCGGTGATCAGGACCAACGCCAGGGTGACCGCCGATCCCCAGGTAGCCCAACGCAGGGCGACCGGCATAGTGGCGCGGCGTGGGGCGTCGTCGTCCTCGGTGATCTTGATGACCATGAAGGCGGCGAAGTAGACCAGCAGCATCGAGGGCAGGAAGTGGGCCATCACGATCCACCAGGCCAGGTCCAGGTGCACGGTGATGCCACCGAGCACGGCCTGCACGATGATGCCGATGCCCTGCAGGAAGGCGATGTGCAGGATGGTGTTGCGGCGGGCTGCGCGCAGCACCGCGATGAAGGCGAGCGCCGCGGCGATGATCAGGACGAAGGTCAGCGTACGGTTGCCGAACTCGATGACCTGGTGGATCCACGGCGCCGAGCCGGATTCCGGGATGAAGGTGCCGGGGTGGCACTGCGGCCACGTGTCACAGCCCAGGCCAGAGCCGGTGACGCGCACCAACGAGCCGGTGAAGGTGATGCCGCCCTGGCAGACCAAGAGGATGATCGCGTAGAGACGCTGGCGCTTCACCGTGGGCACCGGCATCTTCTTGCACAGCGACAGAACCGCGGTGTAGAGCGAGACAAGACTGTGGCTCACCGACGGCTTCATCGACTCGACGCGTTCCCGCATCACCGGGAGGGTGGTGTCACGCACCAGCTCCCGTCGACCGCCAGCGTCTGGTGCAGTGCTACCGTTGCTGTCCTGGGTTTTCTGAGGGCTAGTCACAGGTCACCAGTCTATCGGCGGATGGCACCGGGATGAAACTTCTGACGCCCGGGCGACCACCCCGGGTGGGGTCAGTCGTCGTTCATGGTGAAGGAGAAGAAGCGCACCGCCAGTATGGTGCCGAGCACCGCCCAGCCGCCGAGGATGAGCAGGTTCCCCAGGTCGACGCTGCCCTCAGCCGCGGCGATGAGGCCATCGGTCAAGGCCACCGAGGGGATGACCTGCAGGGCAGTCAGGACGGCGTCCGGCATTTCCGGGTCCATCGCGGTGGTCACGGATGCGCCGAGCAGCAGGAACCAGATGGTGTTGCCCAGGGCGAGTACCAGTTCAGAGCTCAGGGTGCCGCCGAGCAGCAGACCCAGCGCGGTGAACGTCGCCACCCCCAGAACCACGAACAGCAGACCAGGCAGCAGACCGGAGGCGGTGACGCTGAATCCGAGGATCAGCCCGATCACGGTGAGTACCGCGATCTGCAGCAGGACCGCAGCGCCGACAGCGAGGATCTTGCCGCTGATGAGCACCCGTCGTGGCACCCCGGAGGCCCCGATGCGTTTCAGGGCCCCGTAGCGGCGGTCGAAGGCCACGGCGATGGCCTGGCCGGTGAATCCGGCGCTCATCAGGGCGATACCCAGGGTCATCGGGTAGATCCGCTGGACGGGGTCGTCGAGGGGGACGACCGGCAGCAGACTCAGGCCGATGAGCAGGGCGACCGGGATCACCAGGGAGAGCAGCTGCTGTTCACCGTGGCGCAGGAAGAGCAGGGTCTCGATCCTTGCCTGGGACAGCAGCATCCGCCCTGTCGGTGCCGGTGTCGGGTTCGGGGTGAACGTCCCCGGCGCGAAACGGTCGGTGACCGTGGGCTTCCCGGCGGTGGGGTGGGTGGTGCTGTGGGTGTTGCTCATGGGCGCATCTCCCGTCCGGTGATGTCGAGGAATACGTTCTCGAGGCTACGTTGATCGACCTCCAGGGCAGTGACCAGCACATTCTGTCGCTCGGCCTCGGCGGTGATCGCGGTGACGAGCGAGGGGGTGACGGTCGCTGACACGGTGACCTGGTTGTGGCGGCTGACCGTGAGTTCGGCACCATGGTCGGACAGTCGTCCGGCGAGTACCTCGGCGTTCAGCGGACGTGAGGTGGTGATGGTGGTCCTGGGTTCGGCGCTGCTGGTCAACTCCGAGATCGACCCCTGGGCGACGACACGACCATGGTCGATGATCACCACCCGGTCCGCTAGAGCCTCGGCCTCGTCCATCAGGTGGGTGGTCAGCACGACCGAGACACCGTCGGCACGCAGGGCGGACACCAGGTCCCAGACGGCAAGGCGCGACTGGGCGTCCAGCCCGGCGGTCGGCTCGTCGAGGAAGATCAGTTCGGGACGTCCGACCAGGGCCAGCGCCAGGGACAAACGTTGTTGTTGGCCGCCGGAGAGCCGCCGGAAGGTGGAACGCTCATGGCCGGTGAGTCCGACGGTGCGTAGCAGCCAGTCAGGGTCCAGGGGATCCGCGGAGTAGGACGCGGCGAGCCGGAGCATTTCGCCCACCAGGATACCGGGGTAGGCGCCGCCGCCCTGCAGCATCACGCCGATGCGTCCGCGCAGCCGGTCGGTGTCCTCGACCGGGTTCATCCCCAGCACCTCGACGGTGCCGGCATCGGGGACGAGGAAGCCCTCGCACATCTCGATCGTGGAGGTCTTGCCGGCGCCGTTGGGGCCCAGCAGTGCCAGAACCTCGGCTTGGTCGACGGTGAGGTCGAGTCCGTCGACGGCGGTGGTGCTGCCGTAGCGTTTGACCACCCCCCGTAGCCTGAGTGCAGGCTCAGGGGCGGGTTCGGGTGCTGCTGTTCCTGCCGAAGTCACGGTTGCCGAGTGTAGCCGGTGGTCAGACGGCGACGGTAAAGCAGCCAGCCCACACCAATGAGTGTCAGAGCGATGGCCGCGGACATCAGGTACATCATCGTCACGGTCGCCGGCGGCAGGTTGAGGCCACGGGGCAGGATGAAGAAGCTGAGCACCACCGAGTAGGCCACGACCGCCAGGCGGAAGAGACGCTGGTTGGCCCAGGCGGCCAGGGGCATGACCGCCCACAGCACGTACCAGGGGTGGACGACGGGGAAGAAGACCACGAGCATGAAGGTCGCCACGCCGAGCCCGCCGACCGGGTGGATACGTCCCCGGAAGGACGCCCACAGCATCCGGACCACCCAGAATGCCCCGACCAGCAGGCCGAGCGTGCGGGCGATGCTCAAGGCGGCGGCGGTGTGGTCGCCGAGGCCCAGGAACTGGGCGGTCCCCGCGGTGAGCAGGCCGACATCCGTGGTCAGCGACATCCAGCTGATGATCTCGGTGGCGCCACCCTGCACCAGGATCCAGCCGAACCCCAGGCCGGTGCCGAACGACACCGCGGAGACCACCGCGATGGTTCCGGCGGTGAACAGTGCCGTTGCCAGGAGAAGGTCCCGGAAGCGTCCGCCGAGCATCCGGGCCACGGCGACCCCGACGAACCCGAGGGCGAGGAAGGCGGTGACCTTGACCATCCCGGCGCAGCAGATCAGGGTGATCGCAGCTCCCGTGAACGCCCACCGGTGACCGGCATTGCGGCCTGGGTCGGTGGCCCGGAGGCCGAGTTCGACACCACAGAGCAGCAGCCCCATCATGAGGGCCTCGTTGTGTACCCCGGCGACCAGGTGCAGCAGCACCAGGGGATTGAGGATGCCGAGCCAGAGCGCTGCCTGGTAACGCACGGAGCAGCGTCGGGCCAGCTGGGTGATGGCCCAGGCCGCGGCAGCGACGGCGAGGATGGAGACCAGCCGGTGGAGCACCACGGCCGGTCCGATCGCATCACCGGTCACCAGGGAGATCAGTGCGGCGACGCCCACGGCGACCGGGCCGTAAGGGGCGGGGGAGTGCGACCACTCGTAGGGCACGGAGCGGGCAAGGTCGTCGTCGACTCCGAGCAGGTCCACCGGGCCGCCGGAGTAGGGGTCCATGCCCTGGGCGGCGATCGATCCCTGCGCCAGGTAGGAGTAGATGTCCTGGGTGAACATCGGGGCGGTGACGACCAGGGGCAACACCCACAGCACGAAGGTGCGTTGTATGGCGCGCATCGGCAGGACAGGGCTGCTGCCCACCCGGGCGGGCAGGCAGAACCGCCACAGCATCAACCAGCCGAGGACGAGCAGCGCGATGCCGACGAAGACGGTCACTGTGGTGGTGTGCAGCATCCGCGCCAGGAAACCCACCCCGGGGATCGCCCAGAGACTGTTGCCGACCACCGGCAGTGCACCGGCACCCAGTCCGCCGACGGCGATGAGGATGGAGCCGACGATGCCGACGAAGACACCGGTCCGGTAACGGAGGAGGTCGCGTGCGGTGAAGTGGGGTCGTGACCCCGGCGGTTTCGGGGTGTGCAGCCGGGCACTTCGAGAGCCGGCGAGTCCGAGGTTCGGGAGCAGGGCGGTCAGCCGGCCGCTGCGGCTGGCGGTGGTTCCGGTGCCGCTACCGGTGCTGGTACCAGCGTCCGTACCGCGGTCGTCGGCACCGGCGGCGGTGCCAGGTGTACCCGGCCCGTCCGACGCGCCGTCGATTGAGGTGTTGCTCACACCGGTAGTCTACGTCGCGACCGTGTCGGGGCGAGGTCGCGGCCCCGTCGGCGCCCGGGAGGTTGCGAAATTCGGCGCCGGAACGTCCCGGTAAATCAACAGGTCAGCCTGTCCTTATTAGACAACGGGAATGATTTACGCGACACTCGTGTTGTCTAATCATGAGACCGCCGATCGGAGTGATCGGCGACGAGAGACCCCACACACGGAGGAGGTGGACGGCAGTGACTGACCGGGATACCCGACGAGAGGTGCTGGACCAGATTCTCCGTAACGGGCCGATCAGTGCCTCCGAGATCAGCGACGCCCTCGGCATCAGTACCGCCGGTGTGCGTCGTCACCTCGACAATATCGTCGAGGACGGCTTCGCCGAGACGGTGGAGGCCGCCCGGACCGCAGCGTCCGGGGGACGCGGACGAGGACGTCCGGCGAAACTCTTCCGGCTCACTGACGCCGGTCGGGGACGTTTCGGCCATGATTACGACACCCTGGCACTACTGGCGCTGCGCGCGCTACGTGAGACCGGCGGCGACGACGCCGTCGCCCACTTCGCCGACGAGCGGATGAGTGACCTCTTCGGGGCGCTCACCGATGACGCGTCCGATCAGGACGCACCGTCCGGCGACGTTGTCGACCGTGCCGAGCGCATCGCCGAGGCGTTGACCGACCGTGGCTACGCCGCGACCGTCAACGACGCCGCCACCGGCATCCAGATCTGCCGTCACCATTGCCCGATCCAGGACGTCGCGCATGAGTTCCCTGAACTGTGCGCGGCTGAACACCGCGTGGTCACGGAGCTGCTCGGCCGCCACACCCAACCTTTGGCGACCATCGCCGACGGCAACGGGATCTGCACAACCCACATTCCGCTGACCACCATCAACCCTTCATCGACGAAGGAGAGCTGACATGACCCAAGCTGCCCAGACACCGGCGAACACAGCGCCGCAGACTGACGACGAAATCATCGAATCCATCGGCGCCTACGGCTACGGATGGCACGACTCGGACGCGGCCGGCGCCGCGGCCCAGCGTGGCCTGTCCGAAGCTGTCGTCCGCGACATCTCCGCCAAGAAGAACGAGCCGGAGTGGATGCTCGAACGCCGCCTGAAGGCGCTGAGCACCTTCGACCGCAAGCCGATGCCCACCTGGGGTGCGGACCTCTCGGAGATCGACTTCGACAACATCAAGTACTTCGTCCGGTCGACCGAGAAGCAGGCCCAGACCTGGGAGGATCTTCCGGAGGACATCAAGGAGACCTACGACCGTCTGGGTATCCCGGAGGCTGAGAAGCAGCGTCTGGTCGCCGGTGTCGCCGCGCAGTACGAGTCTGAGGTGGTCTACCACCAGATCCGCGAGGACCTGGAGGAGCAGGGAGTCATCTTCCTGGACACCGACACCGCGCTCAAGGAGCACCCGGAGCTGTTCAAGGAGTACTTCGGCACGGTCATTCCGGCCGGCGACAACAAGTTCTCCGCACTGAACACCGCGGTGTGGTCCGGTGGCTCCTTCATCTACGTGCCCAAGGGTGTCCACGTCGACATCCCGCTGCAGGCCTACTTCCGGATCAACACCGAGAACATGGGCCAGTTCGAGCGCACGCTGATCATCGTCGACGAGGACGCCTACGTCCACTACGTCGAGGGCTGCACCGCGCCGATCTACAAGTCGGACTCGCTGCACTCGGCAGTCGTCGAGATCATCGTGAAGAAGGGTGGTCGCTGCCGCTACACCACGATCCAGAACTGGTCGAACAACGTCTACAACCTGGTGACCAAGCGCACCAAGGCTGAAGAGGGCGCGACCATGGAGTGGGTCGACGGCAACATCGGCTCCAAGGTCACCATGAAGTACCCGGCGGTCTGGATGACCGGCCCGCACGCCAAGGGCGAGGTGCTCTCCGTCGCCTTCGCCGGCGAGGGACAGGTGCAGGACACCGGTGCCAAGATGACCCACATGGCGCCGTACACCTCGAGCAACATCGTCTCGAAGTCGGTGGCCCGCTCCGGTGGTCGTGCCGCCTACCGTGGCCTGGTCCAGATCAACAAGGACGCCCACCACTCCAAGGCGAACGTGGAGTGTGACGCCCTGTTGGTGGACTCGATCTCCCGGTCGGACACATACCCCTACAACGACATCCGCAACGACCACGTGACCCTCGGCCACGAGGCCACCGTCTCGCAGGTGTCCGAGGACCAGCTGTTCTACCTCATGAGCCGCGGGCTCGAGGAGGATGAGGCGATGGCGATGATCGTCCGTGGATTCGTTGAGCCCATCGCCAAGGAGCTCCCGATGGAGTACGCCCTGGAGCTCAACCGCCTGATCGAACTGCAGATGGAAGGATCGGTGGGTTAAGTAATGACCGCACCTACGACAAACCCGCTCGACGGCAACGACGGCGCCATCACCCCGGCGAACGCCATGCCGACCAAGGGTGACCGCTACCAGTCGGCCGACCCCGCAGAGTTCCCCGTCCCGCACGGCAAGGAGGAGGACTGGCGCTTCACCCCGCTGCGCCGCCTGCGTGGCCTGGAGGACACCTCCGCGGGCAAGGGTGCCCCGGCGGCCCGCGCCAATGTCACCGTCGACACCGGTGACCAGGCTGGCGTGACCTACTCCGAGATCAGCATGGACGACGAGCGCACCGGACGCGCCGGCCTGCCGGTCGACCGTCCCGCTGCCGAGGCCTGGGTCAACAGCCGGGTCGCCGACCATGTCCTGGTCTCCAAGAACACCGCGTTGGACGCCCCGGTCACCATCACCGTCACCGGTGCCGGTGACGATGTCACCACCTTCGGCACCATCGTCGTCGAGCTGGAGGCCCACGCCGAGGCCATCGTCGTGCTGCGCTACATCGGTGACGGCGTGCACTCCGACAACCTCGAGTTCGTCATCGGTGACGGTGCCCGACTGACCACCGTGGTCTGGGAGGACTGGGGACGCACCGCCGTCCACCTGTCGAACTCCCACATCCTGGTCGGCCGCGATGCCACGGTGCGCCACACCGCCGCCAACTTCGGTGGTGACGTCGTCCGCTCCGTCCCGCACGTGCGCTTCGCCGGACCCGGCGGCGACGCCGAACTGCTGGGCGTGTCCTTCGCTGACGCCGGCCAGTACTTCGAGCAGCGCCTGCTGGTCGACCACAGCGTCCCGAACTGCAAGTCGAATGTGATGTACAAGAACGCGCTGCAGGGCGAGACCGGCAGCCGCGGCCACGAGGCCCGCACCGTGTGGATCGGCGACGTGCTGATCCGCCCGGATGCCACCGGTACCGACACCTACGAGACCAACAAGAACCTGGTGCTCACCGAGGGTGCCCGCGCCGACGCCGTGCCGAACCTGGAGATCCAGACCGGTGAGATCATCGGTGCCGGCCACGCCGCCACCGTCGGACGCTTCGACGACGAGCACATGTTCTACCTGAAGTCCCGCGGCATCTCCGACGACGAGGCACGGCGCCTCATCATCCGCGGATTCTTCACCGACGTCATCCGTCGCGTTCCCGTCGACTCGGTCCGCGAGAATCTCGAGGACGTTGTCGAGCAGGAACTCGTCAACACCGTCCTCTGATCCACATCACGTCTTCAGAACGAACTTTTTAGAAGGAATACATAGATGAGCACCCTCGAGATCAAGAACATCCACGCCCAGGTCGTCCCGCAGGACGAGAATGAGGATCCCAAGCCGATCCTGCACGGCGTGAACCTCACCGTGAACTCCGGTGAGACCCACGCCATCATGGGCCCGAACGGCTCCGGCAAGTCCACCCTGTCCTACGCCATCGCCGGCCACCCCCGCTACGAGATCACCGAGGGCGAGGTCCTGCTCGACGGCGAGAACCTGCTCGACATGGACGTCTCCGAGCGCGCCCGCGCCGGCCTCTTCCTCGCCATGCAGTACCCGGTGGAGGTCCCCGGTGTGTCCATGGCCAATTTCCTACGCACGGCGGCCACCGCCGTGCGTGGCGAGGCCCCGAAGCTGCGCCAGTGGGTCAAGGAGGCCCGCGGTGCGATGGACGAGCTGGAGATCGACCCGTCCTTCTCCGAGCGCTCCGTCAACGAGGGTTTCTCCGGTGGCGAGAAGAAGCGCCACGAGATCCTGCAGCTCGGCCTGCTCAAGCCGAAGTTCGCCGTGCTCGACGAGACCGACTCCGGTCTGGACGTCGACGCCCTGCGCGTCGTCTCCGAGGGCATCAACCGCTACAAGGAGCGTGAGAACGGTGGCCTGATCATGATCACCCACTACCAGCGCATCCTGAACTACGTGAAGCCCGACTTCGTCCACGTCTTCGCCAAGGGCCGCATCGTCGAGTCCGGTGGCCCGGAGCTGGCCGAGCAGCTCGAGGCACACGGCTACGAGCAGTTCACCGCAAAGGCCTGATAGCACTATGAGCACACTGGACACCGCAGCCATCAGGGCAGATTTCCCGATCCTGTCCCGCACCGTGCGTGACGGTCGTCCACTCGTGTACCTGGATTCCGGGGCGACCTCGCAACGGCCGCTGCAGGTCCTCGATGCCGAGCGGACGTTCCTCACCGAGTACAACGCCCCGGTCCACCGTGGCGCCTACCAGATCGCCGAGGAAGCCACCGACGCCTACGAAACCGCCCGCGAGGCCATCGCCGGCTTCGTCGGCGCGGTGGACGAGGAGATCGCCTTCACCAAGAACGCCACCGAGGCGCTCAACGAGGTGGCCTTCATGCTGGGCGATCCGCGCAGCGGGGAGCACACGGTCGGTGAAGGCGACGAGATCGTCATCTCCGAGATCGAGCACCATGCCAACCTCGTTCCCTGGCAGGAGCTGGCCCAGCGCACCGGGGCGACCCTGCGCTGGTACACCGTCACCGAGGACGGCCGGATCGACCTGGACAGCCTCGAGCTGTCGGAGAAGACGAAGGTCGTGGCGCTGACCCACCAGTCCAATGTGACCGGAGCACAGCTGGACGTCGACGAGGCGGTCCGCCGTGCCCACGCCGTGGGTGCACTGTTCGTCCTCGACGCCTGCCAGTCGGTGCCGCACATGCCGGTGGACTTCCACGCCCTGGACGTCGACTTCGCCGCCTTCTCCGGCCACAAGATGCTGGGACCCAACGGTGTCGGCGTGCTCTACGGCAAGGCCGAACTGTTGCGTGTCCTCCCGCCGTTCCTCACCGGTGGTTCGATGATCGAGATCGTCACCATGGAGAAGACGACTTTCGCCGCCCCACCGCAGCGTTTCGAGGCCGGCACCCAGATGACCTCGCAGGTCGTTGCACTCGGTGCGGCGGTGAAGTACCTGCAGGGGCTCGGGATGGACAAGGTCGCCGCCCATGAGCATGAGCTGACCTCCTATGCACTTGCCGCACTCGCTAAGATCGAGGGACTGCGCATCATCGGTCCGTCCGAGGCGGACGACCGTGGCTCCGCGGTGAGCTTCGTGGTCGACGGCATCCACCCCCATGACCTTGGGCAGGTGCTCGACGACCAGGGTGTCTGCATCCGTGTGGGACACCATTGTGCCTGGCCGGTGCACCGGAGCCTCGGCGTGCAGGCCACCGCGCGGGCCAGTTTCTACGTATACAACACCATCGAGGAAGTCGATGCCCTGGTCGACGGGATCCGTCACGCCCAGGAGTTCTTCGGCACCGTCCCCGCTACCAACGCAGACAGAGAGCAGGCGAGTCAGACACTGTGAAGCTTGAGCAGATGTACCAGGAAGTGATCCTGGACCACTACAAGCACCCGCAGCACGCGGGGCTGCGCGATCCCTACGAGGCTGAAGTCCACCACGTCAACACCTCCTGTGGTGACGAGGTGACCCTGCGCGTCCACCTCAGTGAGGACCACAGTACGGTGCTCGACGTGTCCTATGACGCCATGGGCTGCTCTATCAGCCAGGCCGCCACCTCGGTGATGGCCGAGGAGCTGGTGGGTCAGAGCGTGGAGAATGCCCTGGGCAAACTCGCCGAGTTCGAGACGATGGTCACCTCGCGCGGGACCATCGAGGGTGACGAGGACGTCATCGGAGACGGCGTCGCCTTCGCCGGTGTGTCGAAGTACCCGGCCCGGGTGAAGTGCGCCCTGCTCGGGTGGAAGGCCTTCGAGGCCGCCACTCGTGAGGCGAGCGAGAAGACAGCGAACTAGAGAGGACGGGAAAGAGACCATGACTGACCAGCAGACCCCGGACACCACTGCCGATACTGCCAGCGCTGCCCCTGTCGGCAACGCCACCGGCAACGGCGGTACCACCGGCTCCGCCGACCCCGGCAGCCCGCAGATGGACCCGAACCCCTTGGACGTCGTCCCCGAGCCGCCGGCGGAGCTCTCCCAGGAGGACGTGATGCTCGCCGACCAGATCGAGGAGGCGATGCTCGACGTGATCGACCCCGAGCTGGGGATCAACGTCGTCGACCTCGGCCTGGTGTACCAGGTGTGGGTGGAGCGCACCGATGCCGGAACCGAGGCGGTCATCAACATGACGCTGACTTCCCCGGCGTGCCCGCTGACCGACATGCTCGAGGACCAGTCCCACGCTGCGGTCGCCGGTGGTATCGAGGAGATCTCCGGGCTGCGGATCAACTGGGTCTGGTCCCCGCCGTGGGGCCCCCACATGATCAACGAGGACGGCCGCGAGCAGCTGCGCTACCTCGGCTTCAGCGTCTAGGACGCAGTAACGTCCGAAGACCTCCAGGAAGCGTGGGCCGTCCACGCCCTGCCGGTGATGACTCCCGTGTCCCGAACACTGCGCGCAGTGCGGCGGGAGTCTGGCGCAGGAAAGGGAGCACCTGGCGGGGGAAGGCGGCTAGCGAGACCATGGCCAGGGCAACAGGGGTACCGCCTTGGCCGGCGAGGTAGCCGCTCTGCAGATGGTGGGGGAGCCGGAAGAAGGCATCGAAGAACCGGAGCAGGACCTGCTGGTCTGCCCGGACGATCAGCTCTGCCCCGAATCGGCGCAGATGGTAGGCCGTAACAGCCGAGAGCCTGGCTCGGCGGGGAAGTGACCCCGCCTCGACCATGTCCAGCATCCGGTCAGCGGTGCGGGCCGCGGCAGCCACCGAGTATCCGGTGGCGGGGTGGACCAGCCCGCCCGCCGCGCCGAAGACCGCGATGCCGTCCTGCACGCCGGTGTACCAGCCTCGACGTCGACGGTCCATCGGGAAGTGGACGGTCTCGGTGTCGGTGACCACCTTCTCCACCTCCTCACCCGCATCGTCTACGAGGGCAGGGATACGACGGTGGAGCCGCGTACGGAGCAGCGGCAGTAGGTCCCGGGTGCGCTGCCGGGTAGCCAGTACGGTCTCCTCGAGGAGGATTCCCTTCTCGACTGGTTGAATGTAGAGGAAGCTCGGGGGAGCCGTCTGCTCTCGCGCATCCGGCACGTCCGGCCCAGCCGGCCGCCAATCCATGAACTCCGCGTCGCCGAGACCCCACGATTCAGCCAGCTCCGGGGGGACCACCACCCCATAGGCCACCTGGCGGATGCTGCCGGGACGGTCGACGACCCCGCGACAATCGACGACCACGTCGACGCCCAGAGCGTCAGGGGAGAGGTCGGTGACCCGCTCCCGGTGCAGTCGGATACCCCGGGTGAGGTCGTGTCGGGTGCGGTCACGGTCGATCATCGCATAGTCCCAGTTGCGCAGCAGACGGGGAGTCGGAGTGTGCACCAGCAGGTCTGGGGACACTGCACTGAAGGTCATGGCGGTTCGCGCCCAGCTCGGAAGGTCCACAATGCTGACGCCGTAGGTACTGCGCCAGGCCGGAGCCTGGATGTCGCTGCCTTCCTCGTCCGGACCTGCGGTCCCGGTGACACAGGCAGGATCGTAGCCGTCGACCGTCCACCCCCGACTGAGCGCGCGGTGGGCCAGAACTGCCCCGGCCGGCCCGAGACCGATGATGGCGATGTGCACGTCTTTTCTCCTTTGGTGAGTCTAAACTACCCCCGGATAACCCTCCTGGGTATCGCTGTGTCTGGGCTACCTAAACAGTGTGTGACTAGCGTAGTTTCCCCGGCTGAACTCCTCGTTGTTCCTCACGGTATCACCGGTTGCTACCCCCGGCGTAACGTCCCGGGTGATCGTTGTTCAACAAAACCGAGTCAAAGGCGCGGCCCGCAGATATATTAAGCAGCGTCCGGGTGGCATGGCCCGAAGGACGATGGCAACGGAGAAGGGGGAGTTTACACTCCGTGGCCGGGCGGAAGTGGTGGGTGGGACGTCCTCGGTCCTCCTGAAGGAAAAGGCCGACGCGGTTCTCTCCCCTAGGCGGGAGGACGGAGAGCACGACGCCCACCCCCACAACTGTCCGGATGAGCCAATGGTCGGCTCTGACCGCTCCCGGATTCACGACGCCGATCCTCAACGGCCGAGACCTGCCTTAAGAGACCAGCGTGTTAGGCTGGTCCGTTGTGATTGTTACCCAGGATCTTGAGGTGCGCGTCGGGGCCCGCACCCTGCTCAATGCCCCAGACCAGCAGCTCCGAGTACAGCCCGGGGACCGGATCGGCCTCGTCGGACGCAACGGCGCGGGCAAGACGACGACGATGCGCATCCTCGCTGGCGAAGGCGAGCCCTACGGCGGAACCGTGACCCGCTCCGGCGAGATAGGCTACCTGCCGCAGGACTCCAAGGAGGGCGACATCGAGCAGACCGCCCGCGACCGGGTTCTCTCCGCCCGCGGACTCGACCAGCTGCGGTCCTCCATGGACCGTCAGCAGGAGCTCATGGAGGTCGGATCCGACTCCCAGCGGGACGCTGCGATCATCAAGTACAGCCGCCTGGAGGAGCGCTACAGTGCGCTCGGCGGCTATGAGGCTGACTCGGAGGCCGCACGGATCTGCGACGGTCTCGGGCTTCCCCAACGCATCCTCGACCAGCAGCTCAAGACGTTGTCCGGGGGTCAGCGCCGTCGTGTGGAGCTCGCCCAGATCCTCTTCGCCGCGACGTCCGGCTCCGGACGCTCGGCGACGACTCTTCTGCTGGACGAGCCGACGAACCACCTCGACGCCGACTCGATCACCTGGCTGCGCGGCTTCCTGCAGCGCCACGAGGGTGGGCTGATCATGATCTCCCACGACGTCGAACTGTTGGAGGCCGTGGTCAACAAGGTCTGGTTCCTCGACGCGGTGCGCGGTGAGGCCGATGCCTACAACATGACGTGGCAGAAGTACCTTGCTGCGCGAGCCAATGATGAGGCGCGGCGTCGTCGGGAGAAGGCCAACGCCGAGAAGAAGGCCGGGGCACTGCGTGACCAGGCGGCGAAGTTCGGCGCGAAGGCCAACAAGGCCGCCGCGGCCAAGCAGATGCTGGCGCGTGCCGACCGGATGCTCGACAACCTCGACGAGGTCCGTCAGGAGGACAAGTACGCCAATATCTCCTTCCCGGAACCGGCCGCCTGCGGCAAGACCCCGCTCAATGCGACCGGCCTGACCAAGATGTACGGTTCGCTCGAGGTCTTCGCCGGTGTTGACCTCGCCATCGACAAGGGCTCCAGGGTCGTTGTCCTCGGCTTCAACGGCGCCGGCAAGACCACCTTGCTGAAGCTGCTGGCCGGAGTGGAGCGCACCGACGGCGAGGGTGGCATCGTCTCCGGCTACGGGCTGAAGGTCGGCTACTTCGCCCAGGAGCACGACACCATCGATCCGAACGCCAGCGTGTGGACCAATGCGATCCAGGCCTGCCCCGAGGCCGGGGAGCAGGACCTTCGCGGACTGTTGGGCGCCTTCATGTTCTCCGGTGAACAGCTCGACCAGCCGGCCGGCACACTCTCCGGCGGTGAGAAGACCCGTCTGGCGCTGGCGACGTTGGTGAGCTCCCGGGCGAATGTCCTGCTGCTGGACGAGCCGACGAACAACCTGGACCCGCAGTCCCGCGAGCAGGTGCTCAACGCCCTGCGGA
This sequence comes from Candidatus Corynebacterium faecigallinarum, assembly GCF_052264515.1. Lineage (NCBI taxonomy): Bacteria > Bacillati > Actinomycetota > Actinomycetes > Mycobacteriales > Corynebacteriaceae > Corynebacterium > Candidatus Corynebacterium faecigallinarum. The sequence continues at coordinate 22,777 of NZ_JBQQOC010000001.1, read as the reverse complement.
CCTACACCGGTGCCGTTGTCCTGGTCACGCACGACCCGGGCGCGGTGCGTGCCCTGGAGCCGGAGCGGGTCATCGTCCTGCCCGACGGCGACGAGGACCTGTGGAGCGACGCGTACATGGAGATCGTCGAGCTGGCGTAGGGGAGAACCCCACCGGCCGAATTCGACGATCCGCCGTGCCGAACTTTCGCGTCCGATAGCATCCGGAGGTATGGACGCAGACACCGGAGCGGGACGCGCGAGGCAGGGGAAGATCTACCGGGCGGGGGCGTCCGGGCGTCGCCCGACAGTGCCCACCGATGCCGACGGCCTGGCCAAGGCCGCCAGGCGCAAGATGTCCCGCAAGGCGTGGGCCTACGTCGCCGGCAGTGCTGGCGAAGGCCGCACCAGCGACAACAACCGGGAGGCCTTCGATCGCCACCGGATCATTCCGCGAATGGCACACGGAGTCAAGCAACGTGACTTGTCTGTGAGTATATTCGGCGATGACATTCCCTCGCCGGTGCTGCTAGCGCCGGTCGGCGCCGGTGCGCTGGTCCATCCGGACTCTGACCTGCTGATCGGCCGAGCCGCCGGGCACTCCTCGGTGCCCTACGTGATCAGCAACCAAGGCTCCTCTCCGCTGGAAGCCATCACTTCGGCGATTCGAGAGTCAAGTCAAAATGCTGGACATTGGTTCCAGTTGTACTGGTCGAAAGATGAGTCCCTCGTGGACAGTCTCATCGCCCGCGCAGAGGCCAGCGGAGCCGGAGCCCTGGTGGTCACCCTCGACACCACCGTGCTGGGGTGGCGACCGCAGGACCTGAATCTCGGCTCGCTGCCGTTCTCCCGCGGACAGGGCATCGCCCAGTACACCTCCGACCCCACCTTCAGGGAGATCGTGCGCTCCCGGATCGCCGGTGCCACCCAGCGGGCCAACGCAGCCGCTGCGGCCGGTACAGACAATGCAGCCGCTACAGCTGCGGAGGAGGAGAAGGTCGCGGTCACCCCGGCCGCTGTGGCATCGCTGCTGTCGATCGTGCGGCACCATCCCGGGCGGACCCTGCGCAATCTGCTGTCGCCGGAGCCCCGGGCGGCCGTCGAGACCTTCCTGGACATCTACTCCAATCCGGGGCTGGACTGGGAGATGCTGGCCACCCTGAAGGACCGAACCAGCCTGCCGGTGGTGTTCAAGGGAATCCTCCACCCCGCCGACGCCGAGAAGGCGTTGGAGATCGGCGCCGACGGCCTGATCGTCTCGAATCACGGGGGGCGACAGGTGGACGGCTCCATCGCCGCCCTCGACGCGCTGGTGCAGGTCCGTGAGCGCATCGGCCCGGATCCGACCGTCCTGCTCGACTCCGGGATCCGTACCGGACGCGATGTCGCCGTCGCTCTCGCTCTCGGTGCGGACGCCGTCCTACTGGGGAGGCCGCACATGTACGGCCTCGCCGTGGGCGGTCAACAGGGTGTGGAGGAGGTCATTGCGAACGTGCTGGCCGAGTTGGAGCTGACGATGGCGCTGACGGGTGCCGCGACGGTCAGTGACCTGCGTGACCTGCCGCTGCAAGAGCGGCCCTGACCTGGTCGTCCGACAAGTTCGTCGTCACCGTGGCACTGGCCGCGCAGGAGGCGGCGTCCCCGGCGACGTAGCGGGCCACCGTCCAGCCGTTGGCGTACTCCGGTTCGAAGGAGTCCAACGGACCCGGTGCGGTGCGGAGGTCATGCGGACGCCCGTCACGGTCGCCGAGCGCCTGGAAGGGCTCCGTGGTGACCGTGAACGGGGCGTGCCCGTCGGTGGGGTGCACCTGGACCAGCGCCCGGTACCAGTACCGGTTGTCCTGGTTGACCCGGTCATGCCGTTTCTGCCCGTGCTGCACCGTCCGGTCGACCCACACCGCGCTCACCTCGGCGGGTGCGAAGCGGAGCCAACCGTTCTGCCATGCGGCGGCCAGCAGGAGCAGGTTACGGTGACGGGCACGCACCGACACTGCGGTGATCGCCCCGACCACCAGGCCGATAACCCCCAGCACCACCCCGGTGACCAGCCCAGGGGTGTCGGACGGCCCGGAACTGACACCGATGAGGACCACCCCGGCCAGTACCAGTACCGCGGAGGCCCCGGCGAGCACCAACTGGCCGGTGGACATCCCCAGCCAGCGTGTCCCGGAGATCGGCATCGTTCCTTGGTCCTGCAACGCATCCGTCACTGCGGCGGAGTCCGGGGGAAGCGTGCAGGGCACGTCGAAAGCGCCGGAGTTCACACCCTCGGCCAGGGCGCTATCGGGGTCGTGGAGAGTCATTGAGTTGCGCGCGTGAGTGAAGATCATGGTGTTGGTGGTCAGTTGCGGAATCCGTGGACGGGGGCAGGGATGAAACCGCCACGGCTGATGAAGCCGTCGCTGCCGACCGAACTCACCGGCATCACCGGGGCGTGGCCGAGCAGCCCGCCGAAATCGACGTCGTCACCGGTGGACGTGCCGACGGCGGGGATCACGCGCACCGCGGTGGTCTTGTGGTTCATCATCCCGATGGCGGCCTCGTCGGCGATCATCCCGGCGATGGAGGATGCGGGTGTGTCCCCGGGGATGGCGACCATGTCCAGGCCCACCGAACAGATGGCGGTCATCGCCTCCAGCTTCTCCAGGTTCAGGTTCCCGGCCTTCACGGCCTCGATCATCCCGGCGTCCTCGGAGACCGGGATGAACGAGCCGGAGAGGCCACCAACCCGTGAACAGGCCATCATGCCGCCCTTCTTCACCGCATCGTTGAGCAAGGCCAGGGCAGCGGTCGTGCCGTGGGCACCGACCTGCTCCAGACCCATGTGCTCCAGGATATGGGCCACGGAGTCACCGATCTCCGCGGTCGGCGCCAGGGAGAGGTCCACGATACCGAAAGGAACGCCGAGCCGCTCAGCGGCCATGGTACCGACCAGCTGGCCGGTGCGGGTCACCTTGAAGGCGGCCTTCTTGATCTCCTCGGCGATCTCGTTGAGTGAAGCCTCGGGGCCCAGGGCGGCGACGGCCCGGTCGACGACACCGGGGCCGGAGACCCCGACGCTGATCACGCAGTCGGGTTCCTCGATGCCGTGGAAGGCGCCGGCCATGAACGGGTTGTCTCCGACGGAATTTGCGAAGACCACCAGCTTCGCGCAGGCGATCGAGCCACGGTCGGCGGTTGCGGTGGCGCAGTCCTTGATGACCTGGCCCATCTCCCGGACGGCGTTCATGTTGATACCGGCCCGCGAGGACGCGATGTTCACCGAGGAACACACCACGTCGGTCTCGCTGAGCGCCTCGGGGATCGACCTGACCAGTCGCTTGTCGCCCTCGGTACCGCCCTTCTCCACGAGCGCGGAGTAGCCGCCGATGAAGTTCACGCCCACGGTTGCCGCGGCCCGGTCCAGCGCACGGGCGATGTCGACCGGGTCGCAGCCGGGCACCGCCGAGGAGACCAGGGCGACCGGGGTCACGGAGATGCGCTTGTTGACGATCGGGATGCCCAACTCGGCTTCAATGCCGCGGCACACCGGGACGAGTTCCTCGGCGCGGGAGGTGACCATGTCGTACACCGCCTCGCAGGTGGCCTCGGAGGTGGCGCGGACGCAGGGGAGCAGGTTGATGCCCATGGTCACGGTGCGGATGTCCAGCCGGTAGCGCTGGATCATCTCGATGGTCTCCAGGATGGAGGATGACGGAAGGAAGGCAGTCACGTGTCCTGGTCCCCTCAGATCTCGTGCATGGCGTCGAAGATCGCCTGCGACTGGAGGGTGATGACCAGCTTCTCCTGCTCTTCGACGCGCGTCATACGGTCGTTGACGGCGGTGACGGAAAGGTCGTCGGGCAGTTCGACGTGCAGGATCATGGTGAACCATTCATCCATGATCGTCTGGGAGACGTTGCGGATGTTGATCCCCAGCTCCGCACAAGCCGTGGAGACGGCGGCGATGATTCCGGTGTGGTCCCGTCCGGTGACGGTCATGATCGCGATCATACTTCTCATGCTACGTCCTGGGGGGAATGGAGACGCCCACCGGTGGCGGTCTCGCCCGGAAATGGGCGGTCCCGGCACCCGTGGGCGCAGTGGGTGGTGCGGCGGATCATCCTCCGGCAGACACTGGACAACCGACGTCTAGTCGGTGTCCTGGACTCGGAGCGAGTGTTCGACGATATCGAGTGCCTCGGGGAGGAGGGTGTCGTCCCGGTCGGACGCCAGATGCGCCATGACACCTTCGAGGACGAGCTCCAGCAGTTGGAGGGTTGTCTCGGTGGAGATGTCGGTGCGCAGGCGCCCGGAGTCACGCTGTTCCTCCAGACGTGCGGTGACCGCCCGGCGGAGGGTCTGCTGGTCGGCGTCCCAGGTTTTCCTGAGCTGTTCGTCGTGTCGGATCCGACGGGTGATCTCCACCCGCAGGCCCCACCAGTCGGCAAGCTCGGGGTCCTCCAGCAGGTACCTGATCAGACCGATCATGCCCTGTTCGCTGGCCAGCTCGGTCATCCGGAGCATGTCCCGGTGTGCGACTTCGCGGAACAAGGTCTCCTTGTTCCGGTAATGGTGGAAGATCGCCCCGCGTGACTTGCCTGTCTCCTTCTCCAACCGGGAGACGGTGGCACCGTCGTAGCCGTGGGTGACGAAGCACTCACGGGCTCCCCGGAGAATGTCTGTCCGCCGCTCGGAGAGGTCTGTCTCGCTGACCTTTGGCATGGAGTTCAGCCCCTTTTAAGCGGGATAGCGGTCCGCCCGCCGCGCGAGGACTCGCGTGACGGGCGGTGACGGACGAAGGGTCTAGACCTTCTTCATCATGCTGCGCAGCACGAACGGCAGGATGCCGCCGTTGCGGTAGTAGTCAGCCTCACCGGGGGTGTCGATACGGGTGACGGCGTCGAACTCGATGACCGAGCCGTCCTCCTTGGTGGCGGTGACCTTGACGGTCTCCGGGGTGACACCCTCGTTCAGGGTCTCGATGCCCTCGAAGTCGAAGGTCTCGGTTCCGTCGATGCCCAGGGACTTCCATGACTCGCCGGCCGGGAACTGCAGCGGGACAACGCCCATGCCGACCAGGTTGGAGCGGTGGATACGCTCGAAGCTCTCGGCGATGACGGCCTTGACGCCCAGCAGCAGGGTGCCCTTGGCAGCCCAGTCACGCGAGGAACCGGTGCCGTACTCCTTACCACCCAGGACGACCAGCGGGGTGCCCTGCTTCTCGTAGTTCACCGCAGCGTCGTAGATGAAGGACTGCGGTGCACCCTCCTGGGTGAAGTCGCGGGTGTAGCCACCGGCGATACCGTCGAGCAGCTGGTTCTGCAGGCGGATGTTGGCGAAGGTACCGCGGACCATGACCTCGTGGTTACCACGGCGGGCACCCAGGGAGTTGTAGTCCTTACGCTGGACACCCTTGGAGTCCAGGTACTGGGCGGCCGGGGTGCCGGGCTTGATGGAGGATGCCGGGGAGATGTGGTCGGTGGTGACCGAGTCGCCCAGCAGAGCCAGGACGCGGGCACCCTTGACATCGTTGACCGGGGACGGGGTGGTCTCCATGCCGTCGAAGTAGGGGGCCTTGCGGATGTAGGACGAGGCGTCGTCCCAGGCGAAGGTCTTGCCCTCCGGCACGTCCAGGGACTGCCAGCGGTGGTCGCCCTTGTACACGTCGGCGTAGTCGGCGGTGTACAGCTCGCGGGAGATCGAAGAGTCGATGACTTCCTGGATGTCCTCGGTGGAGGGCCAGACGTCCTTGAGGAAGACGTCGTTGCCGTCCTGGTCCTGGCCGAGCGGCTGGGTCTCGAAGTCGAAGTCCATGGTGCCGGCGATGGCGTAGGCGATGACCAGGATCGGGGAGGCCAGGTAGTTCATCTTGATGTCGGGGGAGATGCGTCCCTCGAAGTTACGGTTACCGGAGAGGACCGCGGTGGCGGCCAGGTCGGCGTCGTTGATGCCCTTGGAGATCTCGTCCGGCAGCGGGCCGGAGTTACCGATGCAGGTGGTGCAACCGTAGCCGACCAGGTAGAAGCCCATGGCCTCCAGGTCCTTCCACAGGTTGGCAGCCTCGAAGTAGCCGGTGACGACCTGGGAACCCGGGGCTATGGAGGTCTTGACCCACGGTGCGGAGGTCAGTCCCTTCTCGGCGGCCTTGCGGGCCAGCAGGCCGGCACCGACCATGACCGACGGGTTCGAGGTGTTGGTGCAGGAGGTGATCGAGGCGATACCGACCATACCGTGGTCCAGGATCATGTCCTGGCCGTTGTAGTTGACCTCGACCGGGTTGGACGGACGACCCACGTTGCCGTTGGCGGCGGACGGCAGGTTGCCCTTGGCGTCGGCAGCGGTGGTCGGGGTGCCGGCGTGGCCCCCGACGTTGCCGCCCTCGGCGACGAAGTCCTGGGCGTCCGGGTTGCCGGAGTTGCTGTCGGCGTAGTTGTGCAGGTCCTTGCGGAACTGGGCCTTGGAGGAGGAGAGCTCGATACGGTCCTGGGGACGCTTCGGGCCGGCGATGGACGGCACGACGGTGGACAGGTCCAGCTCGAGGTACTCGGAGAAGTTCGGCTCGTTCTCGTCAGCGGTCTCCGGGTCAAGCCACATGCCCTGCTCCTTGGCATATGCCTCGACGCGGGCGAGGGTCTCCTCGTCGCGGCCGGTCAGGCGCAGGTAGTTGACGGTCTCCTGGTCGATCGGGAACATCGCGGCGGTGGAGCCGAACTCCGGGGACATGTTGCCGATGGTGGAGCGGTTGGCCAGGGGCAGCTTGGAGACGCCCTTGCCGTAGAATTCCACGAACTTGCCGACCACGCCGTGCTGGCGCAGTATGTCGGTGATGGTGAGCACCACGTCGGTGGCGGTCACGCCGGTGGGGATGTCACCGGTCAGCTTGAAGCCGACCACGCGGGGGATCAGCATGGAGATCGGCTGGCCGAGCATTGCTGCCTCGGCCTCGATGCCACCCACGCCCCAGCCGAGGATGCCGAGGCCGTTCTCCATGGTGGTGTGGGAGTCGGTGCCGACACATGTGTCGGGGTAGGCGACACCGTTCATGTCGAAGACGGTGCGGGCCAGGTACTCGATGTTGACCTGGTGGACGATGCCGGTTCCCGGGGGGACCACGCGCAGGTTGTCGAAGGCGCCGGTGGCCCAACGCAGGAGCTTGTAGCGCTCCTCGTTGCGCTGGTACTCGATGTCCACGTTCTTCTCGAGAGCGCTGGAGTCACCAAAGTTCTCGATGATGACCGAGTGGTCGATGACCATCTCGGCGGGGTTCAGCGGGTTAACGTCGTCAGCCTCGCCGCCCATGGCGACAACGGCGTCACGAATCGTCGCGAGGTCGACAACACAGGCCACACCGGTGAAGTCCTGCATGACGACGCGGGCGGGGGTGAACTGGATCTCGATGCTCGGGTCAGCCGAGGGGTCCCAGTTGGCGATGGCCTCGATGTGCTCGGCGGCGACGTTGGCACCGTCCTCGTTGCGCAGCAGGTTCTCGCCGAGGACCTTCAGCGAGTAGGGCAGCTTCTCCATGCCCGGGACTTCGCTGAGGCGGTACATCTCGTAGGTGCGGTCACCAACCTCGAGAGTCCCCTTGGCTCCGAAGGAGTTCTTGCTTTCAGTCACGTCAGTGCTCCTGAATCTCTTCTCGTTATCGTCGTCAGTTGTGTGACGTTCGTCCGACGTCATCCCACTCTCGGCGCCGTCGAAGATACGCGCCGTCGCAGGCCACCTTCCATTGTGCAGTAGCCGCCGCGGATTCCGTCACTTCTACTGTAACAGTACGACCGTTATGCTACATAACTGCAGGATGAGACCGGACTCGCTCTGGAATACTGCGCGTGTCGACACCCCCGAACGGCACGCGTGCTGGTACAAATCTATACAGTCAGATAACCAACAGCAGAACCGACAGTGGCGGATGAGGTGCACGGTGGAGTTCGAGAATATTGATCTCGACGCGATTCTCCAGGAGATCGAGGCCTCCGGACTCTCCGTCTCGCAGGCCGGAGACGGGCTCAGTGACACGGATATCGCGAGTTACCGCGAGCTCGTCGCTGGCGCGGGGGAGAGTGCGTCCGCACTCGAGGACTTGAACATCGTCCTGCTTGACCGAAGCACCGGGGCCGGAACCGTGCTTCGGAACCTGGCTCAGACCGTCAAGGACGATACGGGTGCCGACACTGTCATGGTTCGTGCCCCGCACAACACCCAGGTACTCAGCGATTCCCTGTCGCGCTATCAGATCGAGTCGACCCAGCGCGAGCTCCACGGCTCACGTGCACCTGAGGATGTGCCGGATTTCCTCCTCTCCGCTGAGCAGATGCAGCCGGACTTCGGCCTTCTCTATGTCCTGATCCTGGTCGGAGTGCTGATCGTCGCACTCTGTGCCACTGCCGGCGCCGTCATCACCTATCGACGTCCCGGACGCTGACAGTCACGGATTTCCCTATGAAGCGCCGACCCCTGTGAGTGTCGGCGCTTCACCCTTGTCAAGGTCGTTGGCTTGTCCTAGCTAAAGTCCTGGTCCAGACTTCGGCACTACCTGCATCGATGTGGCAATTCGACACGCCGAGACATTCCCTAATGTGATGAAAATCACATAGATGCCGAACATCTTTCCGCTCGCAGGTCAAGCCGTATCCCATGACTCATGTTCCCCGTGTTTCTTATGTGATTAGTGGGAGTCGGGTTTCGCATGGGAGTGCTGTGGCTTACGGTTCACCTGTCGTCATTTGGTAACGATCTGGTATCAGAGTGACGGAAGTTGCATCTAGTGCTTCCGCGCACCAGACCGAACCGAAACCAGACCGTGACAATCTGGCGGGCCTCACAGCTCCGTCGGATCGCTCCGGAGCTTCGGGCCCTGGACCATCATGCGGGGAAGCGTGGTGGACAGGACGCCGGATCACGGGGTCCACGGTCGACGGCACGCGAGATTTGCCCCTTATCGCCATCGCCATTTCCACGAGGAGAGACCAACCGTGGCACTTCGACTGAAAGCCCGTGGGACGACCCGCAGGTCGACCGTCCGGTCCACGCGGACACTGCTGTCCTTTGCAGTCGCCGCTGGACTCACTGTCCAAGCGACCACTGCCGTCGCCGCCCCCTCGGACGCGTCGGACCCGGCGGACTCCGGGTCCGGTGACTCCAACGCCACCGCCGAATCTTTCCTCGCTGACCTCGTCGGCGAGGTCTCGTCTACCGAAGGCGCGGTCGCGTCGATGGAGAACGAGCTCGGTGGCCTGCGCGAGTCCGTCAACAAGGCCCGCGTCGACCTGGACCGTGCCCAGCGTGAAGCCCAGGAAGCCCAGGACAATGTCACTGACGCCCGCGGACGTCTCGACTCGTCCAACTCCGATGTGGAAGAGGCGCAGGAGCAGCTCGACGAGATCGCCCGGTCCGCCTACGCCCGTGGTGGTGACGCCGCCCCGGTGAACCTGGCTGCTGGTGGTGACATCGCCGCAGATTCCCTGGACCGTGCCACCTACCTGCGACTCGCCAGCGAGAAGCAGCAGTCCGAGATCGACCGTCTCGACCTCGTCCGGACCCAGACCGCCAACGAGGAGTCCTCGTTGCGTGAGTCCCGGGACACCGCCGACGGAATGGTCGGACAGGCTCGTGACGCCCATGCGGCCGCGGAAGAGGCATTTTCCAGTGCCCAGTCCTCCATCGCGGAAAAGTCCAGCGAGCTCGAGGGCGTGCGCTCCGACCTTGCCGCAGCCGAGGCCCGCCTGAAGGCGGCCAAGAGCGCCGTCGACCGGGTGTCCGCCAACGCCGGGGCATCCTCCTTCGACAAGCGTCGGGCCGCCGAGAACGCCGCCGACCGTGCCGAGGCGCGGCTCGAGGGACAGGATGACACCGCTGATCAGCTGGTGGAGCCCAAGGTCGAGGAGGTCGAGATCCCTGAGGGCGCCGAGGGCATGGAGGGCACGGAGAGCGCTGAGGCACCTGAGGGTGCTGAGGCTCCGGCGGACGTCGAGGCTCCTGCCGAGCAGGATCTCGGCGAGGAGGGTCCTGCAGAAAGCGCCCCCGCTGAGGAAGATCCCGCAGTGCATGACGAGCAGCCCGACGAGCAGCCTGCCGGGGATCCCGGCCTGTCCGAGGGCTCAGGTGCTGAGGGTAGTGCCGGCGGTGAGGAAGGTGAGCCGGTCGATCCGGGTGCCATCGAGTCCTCCTTCAGTGCTGACCCGGAGGGCGATGAGCGCCGTCAGGCCGCGATCGATGGTCTGGTCGGTGCCGCTGGCGCCGCCGCATTCGCCGGCATCAACGCGCACCTGGAAGGAAACCCTGATGGGGCCGTTGACGCCGCAATCAACGCCGCACAGGGCGCAGCGGGCGCGTCCTGGGAGAACCTGCCGTCCGGCGGGGAAGACGGAATCGTCCCGAGCCTCCCGACCCCCGGTGGCAGCGAGCCGGCAGCGCCGGATTCCTCCGGTAGCCGCGAGGAGAAGATCGAGCGGGTCATCGAGCGCGGAATGGGCGTGATGGGCACCCCGTACTCCTGGGGTGGCGGCAACCAGGACGGGCCCACCCTCGGTGTGCGCGACGGTGGTGTCGCAGACACCCACGGCGACTACGCCAAGGTCGGCTTCGACTGCTCCGGCCTGATGGTCTACGCCTTCGCCGCTGTCGGTATCCAGCTCGAGAAGTACTCCGGCTACCAGTACTCCAGCGGCGGCACCCAGGTGCCGGCGGGAGAAGCACAGCGTGGCGACATGATCTTCTGGGGGCCCGGTGGCACCCAGCACGTGGCCCTCTACCTCGGTGACGGCCAGATGCTGGAGGCACCGAACTCCGGCGATGTCGTCAAGATCTCGCCGGTGCGCTGGGACGGCATGGAGCCGATGGCGGTCCGCCCGATCGAGTGACCCGCTGCCGAAGCAGCTAGCGCACCAGCTCCCGCATCGCGTGGTCCACAGCAGTGATCCGCGCGGTGCGGACCGCGCGTGAGAGGGGGAGCAGGGCCGGGTCCAGGGAGGCGCCGGCCGCCGAGGACCGGGTGACCTCGATGATCGAGGACACCACGTCGGCCCTGGCCATCAATTTCACGGCACGCGGCGACACGCCCTCGGGAAGGCCCGGCAGTCCGAAGTAGTCCGACAGGGTCCCGACCGCCAGTCGGGGACCGGCGTGCGGGGTGGGGGACAGACCATCGTCGGACGCCTCCTCGATCAGTGCCGCCGCAGCACTGGTGGCCTCACGTAACCGGGTCTCCGCCTCGCCGGGACTGAAGAACTCCGCCGGTGCAGAGGGCCCTTCACAGCGGTACCAGACCCACTCGACCAGCGAGGCGTCCCGCAATGTCGGGACGATGACATGGACGACGTCCGACTCGGCGTCGGCGACAGTGATCCCGGCCCCGGTGGACGCCACCGCCGCGGCACCACGGGTGCCGGCCGGCAGGGCCGGGGGATCACCTGGGCCGGCGAGGGCCAGTCCGACCAGGGGACGGTCCGCCAGGCCGACGGGGCTGTCCTTGGTGACCTCCCGGGCGGCGAGTAGAAGGTCCACCAGGGTCGTGCGGCGTCCGGTGAACCGCCCGCCGAAGGGGTCGCCGGACATCTCGTCGACCACGAGGGTGTGTGCCGGTCCCTGAACATCCTGGAAAGCGTCGATGACCTGGTCGGTGGGGAGCAGACCGTGGAGCCACCACCCGAGCCAGAGGGAGGTGTTCTGCACCGGAGACCAGAGTTGCTCGCGGATGGGGGTGCGGGACATCATCCGTCCTAGCCTATTGTTGACCGTCATGAGCTTCAACGACAGGTACGGAAACGACATCCTCGGAGGATCAGGATCTGGCGGATCACGATCCGGGGGAGCGGCATCACGGCGCCCTGCTCCGCCGGAGATCCCGGCGAAGACCGGCACCGTGGTCGAGGACCCGGTGAGCGGCTGGGTCGGCGCGGTGACCGGTTTCGAGCGGACCTACGACGGTGACTTCGTCCGGCTGGAGGACCGCCACGGGCGGGACCGGCTGTTCAAGATGCGTCCCGGCGGATTCCTCGTCGACGGGCACCCTGTCACACTGACCAGGTACATCGCACCGTCGGATGTTCCGGAGGCCGCCGAGCAGCAACGCTCCAACTCCGGTTCCCGCCGGGTCGCCAATGTGCAGGCGAAGGTCGCCGCCCCGTCACGCATCTGGGTGGAGGGACTGCACGATGCCACCATCGTCGAACAGGTCTGGGGTCACGACCTGCGGGTGGAGGGGGTGGTGGTCGAGTTCATCGAGGGCCTCGACAACCTCCCAGAGATGCTCGCCGAGTTCCGGCCCGGACCGGACAGGCGGGTCGGCGTTCTCGCCGACCACCTGGTCGAGGGCTCGAAGGAGTCGCGGATGACCAGGGGCCTGGGGCCCCATGTCATGGTCACCGGCCACCCTTATATCGACATCTGGGAGGCTGTGAAGCCGTCGTCGGTCGGTATCGACGCCTGGCCGACGGTGCCCTACGGCGAAGACTGGAAGACCGGGGTCTGCCGCCGACTGGGCTGGGGAAGTCCGACCGACGGCTGGCGGCACGTCAGGGCGACGGTGAAAACCTTCCGGGATCTGGACGCCACGTTGATCGGGGCGGTCGAGCGCCTGGTTGACTTTGTGACCGAGCCAAACCTCTCTGAGAACTGATAGCGTGTGGTCATGGGTGCAGTCATCTGGTTGATCGGAGCGGCGGTTCTGGCCGTGGGCGAGTTCATCGTCATGGACTTCACTCTGCTGATGCTCGCCGTCTCGGCCCTGGGAACCGCGGGGGTGGCGGCGTTCGATGTTCCGGTCTGGGTGGAGGCGGGGGCTTTCGGTGCTTTCGCGTTCGCCAGCGTCCTGTTCATCCGCCCGATCCTGCGTCGTCGGTTCGTGGCCCAGGGGGAGGTCAGGGAGTTCACGTCCCTGGAACTCGAGGGGCGGACCGCTGAGGTGCTCAGCCCGGTGTCGGCGGACAACACCGTCGGACAGGTCAGCATCGACGGAGACATCTGGTCGGCCCGGGCGGCACACCCCGGGGAATCGTTCACCACCGGAGATCGTGTGCAGATCGTCTCCATCGAAGGCACCACAGCAGTGGTGTGGAAAGGAGTCTGACGTATGTTAGCGAGTATCCTGCTGATCCTGCTGCTCGTCCTCGTTGCCGTCGCCCTGTTCAAGTCGGTGGCCCTGATACCGCAGGGAGAGGCCGCCGTCATCGAGCGGCTGGGCCGCTACACCCGGACGGTCTCGGGTGGGCTGACCATCCTGGTCCCGTTCATTGACCGCGTCCGTGACCGGGTCGACACCCGTGAGCAGGTGGTCTCCTTTCCGCCGCAGGCCGTCATCACCCAGGACAACCTGACGGTGGCCATCGACATTGTCGTGACCTTCCAGATCAACGACGCGGCCCGGGCGATCTACGGCGTCAACAACTACATCGTCGGTGTCGAGCAGATCTCCGTCGCCACGCTGCGTGACGTGGTCGGTGGCATGACCCTGGAGGAGACGCTGACCTCCCGTGACGTGATCAACCGTCGCCTGCGCGGCGAGTTGGACGCGGCGACGACCAAGTGGGGTCTGCGGATCAGCCGCGTCGAGCTCAAGGCGATCGACCCGCCGCCCTCGATCCAGCAGTCCATGGAGATGCAGATGAAGGCGGACCGCGAGAAGCGCGCCATGATTCTCACCGCCGAGGGCCAGCGTGAGTCCGACATCAAGACCGCCGAGGGTAAGAAGCAGGCCCGGATCCTCGGGGCCGAGGGTGACAAGCATGCCCAGATCCTCTCCGCCGAGGCCGAGCGTCAGGCCCGGATGCTGCTCGCCGAGGGTGAGCGTGCCGCCAAGTACCTCGAGGCGCAGGGTCAGGCCAAGGCGATCCAGAAGGTCACCGCCGCGATCAAGTCCTCACAGGTCACCCCGGAGGTGCTGTCCTACCAGTACCTGGAGAAGCTGCCGGAGATGGCGCAGGGCGACGCGAACAAGGTCTGGATGCTGCCGATGCAGTTCGGCGATTCCCTGGAGCAGTTCGCCAAGGCCTTCGCGAAGAAGGACGACGAGGGTGTCTTCCGTTACGAGGCCGGCCCGGTCGACGAGGCACTGCGCGACTTCGCCAACGAGACCACGTCCGAGAACTGGTTCAGTACCGAGTCCGCCCCGGAGATTGCCAAGGCGGTGGCCGAGGCCAATGCCGTGGCGAACCGCTCGGTGGATGAGCAGGATGCCCCTCCGCCGCCGTCGGTGCCCTCCGTGTCAGTGCCCTCGGTGACGGGGGAGAAGTCCGAGGCAGGCGAGCAGTCCGAGGAGCCTAGCGGAAAGCGTCATCGCTCTGAAGAGACTCCGTCCTGGCCAACATATGGACAGCAAGCTGCCAACCCGCCTGCTCGGCCTGCCAACCCGCAGCAGCCAGGCGCTGAGACATAGCCTGCTTCGAGATTCCGACCATCTCCGCCGCCTCACTCTGCAGGTGGCCCTGACGCATCAGCGCAGTTGCCTCCCGGCCTTCGGCCGTGCGACGCGCCAGCATATGGGCCAGCAGGGTGAAGGCGGCGGTGATGTCTGAGGCGACCTCCATGCCGTGCCCGGGGTACTGCACCCCGCCGGGACCAGGGAGCTCCACCCGGGAGTGGATCTGGCCGGCCCGGCGCAGCCCCTCCGCGGCCCGTGCGGCGGCCGCGGCGAGCTGGGCGGTCAGCGGGTCGTCCTGGGAGCCGGCCTGCGCTGCCCCTTCGTCCTCGTCACCGGGCTTGTCTCCGTCGCTGCCTTCACCGCTGGTGGATTCGTAGGCGTCGGCGGCGTCGAGTTCGTCACCGGTGACCGCGGCGATGCCCACCGCGAAGTCCCCGGCCTGCAGGAGATTCAGGACGACTCCGGTGGCACTGTCGGAGTCCCCGGCGAGGACCAGGGCATCCTCCGCGCCCAGGACACGGGCTTCGTGGACTCCACCGGCGTGTCCCAGGGCGTCGGCGACCTGGCGAACGTAGTCCGCGCGACGACGGGATGTTCCACGGTATGTGGCTTGGATGGCGTACATGCCACCAGCCTACCGATTCCTGTCTACGGTGGGCCCTTGACCGGCGAGCTGTCGTTGGATGCCCAGCACCTCGCGTCCCGCGATCACCAGGCCGGTCAACCCGACAACCACGCCGATGAGAACGACCCGTGGATCTCCGTCGGCGACCACTGCATCCGCGGCAACGACCGCAACGACGGTCAGCGGAATTGAGCCTGCCACGGTGGCCGCGAGGCAGGGGAGCATGGGGATACGGCTGAGCCCGCAGGCGTAGTTCAACAGGCTGAACGGGATGACGGGGATCATCCGCAGCCCGAGGACGGTCGTCCAGCCTCGCTCGGAAAGGATCTCCTGCACCAACCGGACGCGGTCGTTGTCTTCCGCACGGCGCACAGCCGGCCCGGCCATCCAGCGCACCACCATCATGGACAGGGCGGCGGACAGGGCCATGCCGCCGATCGCCAGCAGGCATCCGATGAGACTGCCGAAGATGACTCCGGCGGAGACGGTCCAGATCGTGCGGGGCACCGGAACCTGCGTGGTCCCGACCATCAGGGCGAGGTAGGTCGCCGGCCCCCAGACGCCGCTGTCGGCGACCTGCCGCCGGACGGTCTCAATCTCTGGTGTGGGCATGAAGGCGACGCCGAGGAGCACCAGCAGGCCCAGGGCGAGGAGGCCCGCTGACGAGGCGAGGGGGTGTCGTCTCATGGTGGTGTGGCACACACTTCATCGGGATCGGTACGGGCAGCAAAAAGTAGAGACCCACTTTTCAGTGGGTCTCTACTCGTGGTGTCCGGAGGGGGACTTGAACCCCCACGTCCGTTAATAGGACACTAGCACCTCAAGCTAGCGCGTCTGCCATTCCGCCACCCGGACATGGATGCGGTAAACGAACAAGGTGAACCTTCCGGCGTCTGCCGTTGTCCGTTGCACTGCGATAACTGTAACGCCCTTGCCCTCACCAGACAAATGCGCAGGATGTTCGGCATTTTCGCCGCCTCGCCGCTATTCGACGGTGGCTCCCAACAGTTGGACGGTGGTTCGTCGACAGGCTGACGGGAGGCCGGGTGCGGGCCGACTCCGCCGCAGTTCCGCCACCTTCCGAGGCCACTCAGACCTGGCCGATAAACCGGTTAGATATGTCTGCATAATCGGTTTCTGCGGGGAGAGAATGGCTTCGGCATACTGGTCAGCATGAGTGATTCCAACCGCCACCACCGGCCCACGTACATCGACTCCCGGTTCCCCGGACCGGACCCCTACGCGCCGCTGACTGACCTGCCGACCTTCACCGTGACCAGCGATGACTTCGCTGACGGGGGCCGCCTGCCGGCCGAGCAGCTCGGCGGTGCCGACGTCTCGCCGCAGCTGTCCTGGAGCGGTGCCCCGGAGGGCACCGTCTCCTATGCGGTCACCTGCTACGACCCGGATGCACCCACCGCAGCTGGTTTCTGGCACTGGGCCGTCTTCAACATCCCCGCGTCGGTGACGTCCCTCGACGCCGGTATCGGCGATGCCGAACTGGCCGGCCTGCCCGAGGGCGCTGTCGCACTGCGTGGGGACAGTGGCAGTCGTGGCTTCTACGGTGCCGAGCCGCCGGCCGGTCACGGCCCCCACCGTTACATCTTCGCAGTCCACGCGATCCCCGAGATGCTGGACGATGTCAGCGACCGGTCCACACCGACCATCCTCGGATTCAACCTGAACTTCCGGGCGTCCTCCCGCGCCCTGCTCTGGGGCTGGGCGGAGAACAAGTAGGCGGAGAACAGGTAGGTCGTCCCGCACCCCGCCACGGGGTCACTCACCGGACCCCTGGCAGCGGCTGGGTCAGCCCTGCCAGGAGAGTCCAGCGCCGACGGCCTCGGAGATATTCCCCAGGCCGTGGCGTCGCACCTGCTGGGCCAGCCCCAGGTGAATGTCCCTGATCCAGTCCGGACCGCCGTAGATGAAGCCGGTGTAGCCCTGCAGTAGCGAGGCTCCGGCGTTGATGCGTTCCCACGCCTGCTGGGCGGTCGAGATGCCGCCGACACCGATGAGCACCAGGTCATCTCCTGCCCGCTGCCTGATCCGTTGGAGGACCTCCAGGGCACGCTCTGCGACCGGGATGCCGGAAACACCGCCGGCCCCCAATGCCGCCACCTCGGATGCCGGGGTGGCCAGCCCGTCGCGGCTGATGGTCGTGTTCGTGGCGATCAGTCCGGTCAGACCCAACTCCAGGGCCAGGTCCGTCACGGCGTCGATGTCCTCGTCGGACAGGTCCGGGGCGATCTTCACGAACAGGGGGAGGTCGCTGGCGCTGCGCACCGCGTCGACGATGGGACGCAGACTCTCCACCGCCTGCAGGTCGCGCAGACCGGGAGTGTTCGGTGAGGAGACGTTGATCACCAGGTAGTCGGCGTTGTCCCGTACCGTACGGGCTGACTCGAAGTAGTCGGCGGCAGCACGCTCGGAGGGCGTCATCTTCGTCTTGCCGAGGTTCAGTCCCACCGGTTCGGGCTCACAACGACGGGACAGTCGTGTGATCGCACTGCGGGCACCGTCATTGTTGAAGCCCATGCGGTTCAGCAGTGCCCCGTCCCGGCTCAACCGGAACAGACGCGGGGTGGGGTTACCCGGCTGGGCCACCGCGGTCACCGTGCCGACCTCCGAGTAACCGAAGCCCAGCGGACCCCACACGTCTACTTCGGTGGCGTTCTTGTCGAAACCGGCGGCCAATCCCAGCGGACGGGGGAAGGCGATCCCGGCGATGGTCTGTGACAACACCGGATCGTCGACGACCAGGGTGCGGCGCAGTGCGTCGCGGACCGGCGTCACCGCAGCGGTGGCGGTCAGGGCGGTGGACATCAGCCCGTGGATCCGCTCCGGACGGAGCCTGAACATCACCTTCAACGACGTCGCGTACACCCGGCCGCGGGCACGACGGAACAGCGACCGGTCCCCGAGTGATCGGTCAGGGGACTGGGGGAGGGAAGACATGGAGCGCTCTAGTCCTTTCTGGGGAGGTCATCTGCCGGGATCAGTTCCCGGGAGCCGTCGGCGGTGATGAGCAGGAGGTCACCGGAACCGTCGTCGATGATGTGCCGGACATCGGCCGAGGTCGAGACGTCACCGACCGACTCGGGTGTGCCCGAGGACAGGTCATAGGCGGTCAAGGTGTTGTCACCGGTGGTGGAGACCCACATCAGACCGCGTGCCGAATCCCACAGCACCGCCCACGTCCCGTCGCCGGTCGGAACGGATTGGGTGTGCCGGATCACGTCGGTGAGGGTGTAGACCAACGCCTGCCCCTGACGGGGGTCGCTGGCCACCAGGACACCGTCCGGATCGATGCCGGCGGACACGGTGCCGACACCCTGGCCGATACGCAGCGCCGCCTTGCGCTCCTGATCGTCGATGCCGAGATCGGTCACACTCGACTGGGCGGCATCGATGAGGGCAGCCCGCCACTCCGGTGCCCCGTCGTCGTCGGAGTTCCGGGTGTTGCCCACCAGGGTCACCCCGTCGGCGGTGTCGGTCATCGTCTCGGAGCTGATCTCCTCGCCGTCGGTGTCGAGCCAGTACGACTTGTCCGAGTCCTCGACGGAGACCAGGAGCGTTCCGGACGGCGACTGGGTCACCGAGGTCACCGGACCCGGGGCGTCGACCGATGAGGTCTCCGTCCCCTCATTGTCGAAGATGCGCACCGTGGAACCGCAGCCCAGCACCACGCCGTCGACCGTGCCGCTGATCGTGGTGCAGTCCTCGCCGACGGCAACCGTCTCGGCGTCGCCGCCGGCGACGTCAGCCAGGTCGGCCAAGGACCCGATCACCAGGTTGCCGTTCTCCAGTGACGCCACGGGCACCGGCTCGCCCTCCGCGTCGCTGTCAGCGGTGCCGCTGCTGTTCAGCGATGCTCGCACCAGCCCGGTGACCGGTTCCCCCTGGGACACCTCACCGACCGGGTTGGTTGCCTCGGGGGAGTCGGACGGGGTCGCCACGACACCCACGACACCCTCCTCGTCCCCCTCGACGTCATCCGACTCGCTGCCACAGCCGGCGAGGGCCACGGTCGACACGGTGGCCACGGCGGCCAGGGCGGCCGCTGTCGGAGTCACCCGGACTCGCCGTGTTCTGGTTGTTGCGGTGGTCTTCGTTACGGCACTCAGCAGGCTTCTCACGCCCATCACGCTACTACACGCCCCTCGCACCGCCCCAGAGGCAACTGCCTGTCACACCCGTTGTCCACCGTGCACTGCATGCAGGGGTGGTACCGGTATCCGGTCGTGCGTTGCGCCACAGTAGGTGTGGTGCAGCAGGCGGTCGGCGGTCTCGCAGGGTAGCCTGTCGGTCCATGGCAGTAACCGCAAACCTCGCCGCTGATTCGGCCAACATCGTCACGACCACAGACATGGGTTGGATGCAGACGGTCATTCTCTCCATCGTCCAGGGACTCACCGAGTTCCTGCCGGTGTCCTCCTCAGGACACATGCGCATCGTCTCCCAGCTGGTCTGGGGTGAGGACGCCGGCGCATCCTTCACCGCCGTGATTCAGTTGGGCACTGAACTGGCGGTCCTGGTGTTCTTCGCCAAAGACATCTGGGTGATCCTCACCGCCTGGTTCGCCGGGGTCTTCGACAAGACCAAACGCGACAACCTGAACTACCGGATGGGCTGGATGGTCATCGCCGCGACCATCCCGGTCGGCATCATCGGGTTCGTCTTCAAGGACGTCATCCGCGACAACCTGCGAAATCTGTGGATCACCGCCACGGTGCTGATCCTGTTCTCCTTCGTCTTCATCTTCGCCGAGAAGATCGGTACCCGTACCCGCACCTACGAGAAGTTGACCATGAAGGACGCCCTGATCATGGGCTTCGCCCAGTGCCTCGCGTTGATCCCCGGCGTCTCCCGCTCCGGTGCCACGGTCTCCGCCGGTCTCTTCCTCAACCTGGACCGTGAGGTCGCCACCCGGTTCTCCTTCCTGCTGGCCATTCCAGCGGTACTCGCCTCGGGTCTGTTCAGTCTGCCCGACGCTTTCGACCCCGCGGCCGGACAGGCCGCCTCCGGGGCCCAGCTCATCGTCGGCACCGCCATTGCCTTCGTGCTGGGTTACATCTCCATCGCCTGGCTGCTGAAGTTCGTCGCCAACCACTCCTTCGCCTGGTTCGCCCTCTGGCGGATCCCGGTCGGTGTCATCGTGCTCATCCTGCTGGCCACCGGCACCATCAACGCCTGACCGGCCAGCCCGGTCGCGCGCCGCGTCCTGTGGGGCGCTAGAATCTGGCCCCATGCGTTCATGGCCCATTCCCGAGGTACCCGTTCTCGCTGGAGACGGTGTACCCCTGACTCTCCACGACACCGCTGACGACCGCGTCCTGCCCGTCCGGGTCCCGGAGCACGGCGGTGCCGGTGAGGAGGTGGGGATCTACGTCTGCGGCATCACGCCCTACGACTCCACCCATCTCGGCCACGCCGCCACCTACGTGACCTTCGACCTGGTCATCCGGCAGTTGCTCGACAACGGGCACCGGGTGCACTACGTCCAGAACATCACCGACGTCGACGACCCGCTGTTCGAGCGTGCCGAGCGCGACGGGGTGGACTGGCGGGATCTCGGCACCGGCCAGATCGACCTCTTCCGGTCCGACATGGAGACCCTGTCGGTGATCCCCCCGCGCGACTACGTCGGGGCCATCGAGTCCGTGGACGAGGTCATCGGTCTGGTGTCCTCGCTGCTCGAGGTCGGGGCGGCCTACCGCCTCGATGCCGACGAGTTCCCCGACATCTACGTCGACCACACCTTCACCAAGCAGTTCGGTTACGAATCCCGCTACGACGCGGAGACGATGGCGACCCTGTTCGCCGAGCGCGGCGGTGACCCGGAGCGTCCGGGCAAGCGGCACCCGTTGGACGCTCTGGTCTGGCGCGCACACCGTGACGGCGAGCCCGCCTGGGAGTCACCCTTCGGGCCGGGACGTCCCGGCTGGCACGTGGAGTGCTCGGCGATCGCCACCAACCGCCTGGGGCCGTCCTTCGCCATCCAGGGCGGTGGCAGTGACCTGCGCTTCCCGCACCACGAGTTCTCCGCCGCCCACGCCGAAGCCGCCCACGACTGCGACCGGATGGCCGGGCACTACGTCCACACCGGCATGATCGGCCTGGCCGGGGTCAAGATGAGCAAGTCGCTGGGCAACCTCGTCTTCGTCTCCCACCTGACCGCCGAGGGGCATGACCCTGCGGCGATCCGGCTGGGCCTGTACGAGTCCCACTACCGCGAAGACCGTGACTGGTCGCAGGACGTGCTGGCCCGCGCCGAGGACCGACTGGCCCGGTGGCGGGCGTGGGCGACGGCAGCGCAGTCCCGTCCGGCGTCGGAGGCGGACCAACTCGTGGTCGAGGTGCGCACGGCTCTCGCCGACGACCTCGACACCCACCGGGTTCTCGACCTCGTCGATGCCTGGTGTGAGCAACTGGCGGAGGGCGGCGATCAGCCGACCGAGCAACTGACCGAGCAACTGACCGAGTCTGCGGGCGATTCAGCGGGCGACCGCTTCCGCACCCTGTGCTCGGCACTTCTGGGAGTGATTCTGTGAGCGACGAGGCCGCACTCGCCACCGACAACGCACGTCGCGAGTTCATCGACAACCTGAGCGCCATGGCCACCGGCAGCTACCTGCGTGAGGAAGACCGGGAGTTCTGGGACGCCCCCTTCCCGGAGTCCGCGGTCGCCGAAGCTGCCGAGATCCTGCACCGGCTGATCTCCGGGGCGAGGTCAGAACCGGCCGGGGAGGTCGTCCTGCAGGTGATGTCCGCCCACGACGCCCTGCAGGCGCTCAGTGACCGCCATGGTGGGGCGGTGTACGAGGACGAGGAGTACGAGGACTTCCGTGACCTGGTCACCGTGCTGTGCGAGGAGATCGGGGCGGACGGCGCCCAGGTCCTCGCCGACCTGGAACGGGTCACCGACGAGGACGACCAGGCCTGACGGGTGGCCGGCGGGTCACCGTCGGTCAGCGGAGAGCGGCTACGTGGCGATCGGCTCCAGCATCAGCGACTGGCTGGTGGTGCCGACGGGGCCGTCCAGGTCATGGATCCGGCCACTGGTCAGGCCGATGCCGTCCGGCCCGTAGCTGGCCTCGGCGGAGATGCCGATCCACTGGCCCCGGGGCAGCCGGTGCAGCTGGATGCTCAGGTCGGTGTTCATGAACGTCCACGATTTTGGGTCGAGGGTGGGGTTGGTGCCGTTGGCCACGTCGGCGACCGCGGCGAGCCTGGTCCACGGGGAGTCGGGGATGCCGGCGACGACCGGGATCCGGCTGTGCAGCCAGAGCTGGCCCGGGGCACCCCGGGTCACCAGTGAGTCGATGTAGCCGCTGGACCACATCTCGGCGAAAGCAGTCGACGTCGCCTCCTCCAACGGCACCATCCCGGTAGCGCTGGATGCTCCTGCCTCATCAGCCCCACTGCGCTCACCGGGGGTCTCGATCCCGGCAGTGTCACGGGTACGCACCCACCAGCCGCTACCGCGGATGACCTCGCGACCTTCCGGATCGGTGACCACAGCCTCGACCAGGCAGATCCTGCGTCCCGGTCGGACGACCCGTCCCACCGCATGGAGTTCTCCCAGCGGGACCGCGCCCAACAACTCGGTGGTGACCCGCACCAGGCGTCCGCCGGTCTCGGGGACGACCTGTTCGAGCACGTGGGTGATCAAAGCTGCGGGAGGCGAGCCGTGCTGGAACCCGCGACCCCAGGGACTCTCGGTGTGTTCAGTCGCGGTGAATGTCCGGGTGAACTGGCCGGTGTCGGTGGTCGACTCCGGCCCGGGCAGGAAGTAGGCGTCTGTGGTGGAGGTCATACCGCGGCAGTCTAGCT